>JAAERC010000863.1 GCA_024230695.1 Candidatus Zixiibacteriota bacterium | reverse complement strand
ATTGGAACTGTATAGATATCAAAATTATTATCTGTCCAATCACCTTCAGCCGCACAAAATGCCAGTACATTACCATCCGCTGATAGACTTTGCCAGCCAATTGACATTGTAGTGGTAAAAATAGTTTCCTCGGCACCACCACTGACTGAAGTGTATGCATAACCGCCGCCACCATAATATTTCATATATGAAACTTTGGAACCATCCAATGCACAATAGGGCGCAATTTCATTACCATCCGGTGAAACTTGTAGTTTAGTGGGTGTTCCACCAGCAATTGGAATTGAATAGATATTATAATTATAAGTTCCCGGTTGAAAGGCATCAAAAAATATTCTAGTTCCATCAGGATGCCACGATAAATGATAATCGCCGCTTAATCCGGTTTCGATATGAGTCTCGTTTGAGCCATCAGCATCAACAATGAATAGATTTGGCTCATTATTCCAGCTGTTAGTGAAGGCAATTTTTGAATTATCTGGTGAAAACCGTGGATGATATCCGCCATTTGTTGTGATCTGAACATTTTCAGAAAACGATATATTATTTAACAGAAGTAATAATCCCAAAATATAAGTGTTAATATATAAAAACTTCAATTGATCTCTCCTTAGTGTAATATTTCTTATTAGCAAATTGGTTCAGGGCCGTCTTTGTATTTAAAGTTTATTAGATATACAATATCGAGAATGTCTATTTCAAAGGAGCCATCGGTATCGCCGATACTAATTGGCTCAGGCGCCGGGCCATCTTTGTATTTGAAATTAATTAAAAAGACAATATCAAGAATATCAATCTTACCAGAATCGTCAGTGTCGCCGCACAAAGGTTCACTAAATGGAGAGTCAAGAACCCAAAGACCTATTTCCACTCCGTATCTTGCATATATGATTTTACGACCATCATGTGACCAGTGAGGGAAATGTTCATTACCCGGATAATCGGTAAGTTGTACAGCGGTTCCGCCTTTGGATGGAATCATCCATAAATCCATATTTCCATTTCCGGCTCTATCAGAGGCAAAAACAATATTTTCCCCATCCGGTGACCAGGCTGGACAGACATCTTTAGAGGTATTGGTTGTAAGTTTCAAAGGCGTTCCGCCCTCAATCGGAATTGTGTAAATATCGAAATTATTATCGGTCCAGTCGCCGACCGCGGCACAATATGATATTTTGGTTCCATCGGGAGACCAGCAATGCCAGTCATAGGACATCGAAATTGAAGTAATTGGCACCTTGGTTCCGCCGTTAATAGGAGCATAAGCTATACCTGATGACAAAAATGAAATTTTGGTACCATCGGGTGAGCAATTAGGCTCTATTTGACCGCCAAATGGCAATATTGACAGCATTGTTGGTGTTCCGCCTGCTGGTGGAATTGAATAAATATGTCCAACCCCGGTTGATGGATGTCGGGCATCAAAATATATTTTGGTGCCATCGGGATGCCAGCATAAATGATAATCACCGCTTAATCCGGTTTCGATATGAGTCAGATTTGAGCCATCAGCATCAACAATGAATAGATTTGGTTCACCATTCCAAGAATCGGTGAAAGCAATTTTTGAATCATCGGGCGAAAATCTGGCATGATACCCGCCATTTGTCGTTATTTGGACATTTTCTGCTGAAGTTAGTTCATAAAAGATTAGAAGTGAGATTAATAAAATCAAATACTTTGCCATTTTTCCCCTTTTCCGCCATAAAGTTTTGTCGCGATTATTTTAGCCTTTCAATTTGCCACAATAATAATCAGTTATTTTTCAATATTTTCTAAGTCCACTCAAACTAAACGGCGGTGAAGGAGAGAGGAACTACGAAATAACCTTGGACAGATATTTCCTTATAAAAACCAATTCCTAATTAAGTCTCAACTGCCTATTATTTATATAAATTGATATAAGTATTGATACCTTGCAAATTATTCATAAAAATTTCGTGCATAATTATGGAATTCGAATATATTGTGTCCGAAGGCAAAATTGATAATCATTTTTAAGCCAAAAAAATAGAGTGGGATTATCATTTTACTAAATATATGAATATTAAAGATCTTTATAAAGAAGCTTCTGACAATAACAAAGCAGCCCAAAGGGAGCTTTTTAAAATATTGTATGCAAGCTTTCGACTTATTCTTCAATATAAAGGGGTGAACAATCTTGATGCTGAAGATATAATTCAGGACGCAATGATTGTAATTGGCGAGGAATTAAAAAATGATAAAGTTATTATTAACTTTTCTGCCTGGTCACATGCGGTTTTAAAGAATAAGTGGTTGGATTTTATAAAATCGCGAAAATACCAGAAGAATAAGACTCCCATGGAGTTAAAGGATGTTTACCCAGCCGAACATGATGAAGTTGATTTCATTTTGATGGACCAATTGATTGAATGTTTTAGGAAAGTTGGTATGGTAAATCGAAGACATGCAAGAATACTAAATCTTCATTTTTTGGGTTATTCGACAGAAGAAATATGTTCACGGCTTGAGATAACCAAAACCAATATGTATTCGTTGCTATCAAGGGCAAGATCGATGCTTGAGTTATGTCTGAACAAAGGAAATCTAAGGAATGACTGATTGTATCAATAAAAATATGGGCGATAAGCTGTATGCCTGGGAATTGGGGATTCTGAGCGATGCAGAAAATGATGAATTTGAAATTCATCTGATTGAATGCGAACATTGCCGAACAAAGGCTCAGAAATATGCGGCCGGTATCAGCCAGATAAAAGAGGATCAAAGATTTCCGGAAATACTCAATCAACTTGATGGCAATTTCACAAAATCAGAAGATGGAAACAAGAAAAAAGGAAATTGGTCCCGTCTATTTCCTACTATTGCATTAACTGCGGCGGTATTACTGTTCCTTATATTTAAACCCTGGGATTTTGAGATCAAACCAGATCTTGAAGCAATTGCGGCACAAAATAGGCTTGCCATAATGTATTTTGATAATTTGGCTGACTCGACCGATTCTGATAAATATGGAGAAATTGCCACCAATTTACTCATAACTGATCTCTCTGAATCTGATTATTTGAGCGTTTTATCAAACCAGCGAGT
>JAAERC010000862.1 GCA_024230695.1 Candidatus Zixiibacteriota bacterium | reverse complement strand
GTAGCCATCAATGCCTGCCCCTGGGTAGCCCCTGCGACCTTGCATTGAACGGCCAAATGTTCTAAAAAGGAAGCAACCTCAAGTGCGGCGCAGTCATAAGGGACGCTGTTTTTCAGTTCCCATGGCAGAAAACGCTCCTTGTAATCAAAATCAAATAGTAAGAGCATATAAAGAATATTTCGCGGCATATTACTTTTTCGGTGCCAGCCGCATAATTACCTGTTAGCATCAATAGCTATATTTTCTCCAATATAAAGGGCGAGTCATGAAACATATATCAAACATAGTTTTACTTATATGATTTGTTTCAAATTTTTCATACGCAGATTGTGCGTCTGCCGTCTCTACTAAAATAGAAAATAGCGGAAATCTGGATGAATCAGATAAAACCAGGCTATTTGATGGTTGTAAAAAATTTACAGACTATCGGCTTAGCGTCAAAGAAGACCCCAATATCAAAGGTGCTTATGTTCTAAATCCTGGAGCCTTTTCATGTAGAGAACGACAAGATTATGTTGATGCATACAACTGGGTGCTTGATAAAGGCGGGAAATACAACCCCAATGTCATAGATAATACTAACAAGTCGAATAGCCGATTTAAAACATGCATGGTCATTAAAACACCAACATTGGTAGCTCTTAGAATACAAAAAGATCCATCAAGCCCTATAGTTGAAATTCTGTATCATAGTCAATATAGTGTTTGTTCATTGCACGAAGGCTGGATACATGGTGCTGAGTTAGTGTCATATTCAAAGTTAATGAAAGCCCGAGTGAAGTAATGCTAACAATGCCAAGCAACCCCAGTCGCTATGCTTCTTGGACAGCTTTGTCGTTACGCTTTTTGTGCATGGCTGCGTCATTATCACACAAAAATCATAACAACAAATCTGCCATTGCTGGCGGCGTTAAGTACTCTGGGAGTATAGGTGAGTAGATTAGATAAATGGAAAGACGAACAGCGTAGGCTCACTTTGCTCACAGGAGAAAACCAAGAGCTGGCAGACGCAATTCATTCTCTACAGCCTAAGGATGAAAGTCGCCCTACAACGAACACTTTTGAGTTAATCAATATTGCAAAAGAGCTAATATATTCAAATGAAGACGGGAAGCGAGCTATACACTTTGTGTGCTTCTCATTCAATATAGATCGTGGAGAGATGGAAGTTTGCCACATTTTAAACCAATTTCTTGAGGAAGATTACGAAGAAGATATTCTGAGTACTTTAGCCATTGCTGTAGGGCACGAAGTCCCAGTATACCCAAATACTCGAGATTGCGAAGATGAGTTGGCTGAGTTGCATCGCAAGATGATTGAGGGTGGCTTCAAAATCCAAGGGGAGAGATATCGCCTAGCATCTCGCCAGTCTGATGAATTCAAAAGTGCAAAAAAGCTGATATCTAGCATAGACCCAGAAAAACATTATTCCCCCTCTGATATTTCTATCATTCGACAAACCATCAAAGAAGAGCTCTCTAATCTAGAGAGTGCTGATAGATTGTTATTTAGCTTACAGATGGCTATTGATGAATTTACAGTTTTATTAGAGTCGGGAAAACGAAATGAAAACTCTATACAGACACACTTATCCAATAATCCAATATTATTTGGGTTTGAGTATAAACGAGTTATACCTAAACATCGGTTAGGTGGTGAATACGAAACTGACTATGCGCTAGAAAAATATGATGGTTCATGTGATGTGGTAGAGCTTGAGTCTTCAAACCTCAAGTTATACACAAAGGCAGGCAATCCAACTAGCCATCTTGTGCATGCCGAACAACAGCTTTTGGATTGGCTAGACTGGATTGATAAAAATAACTCTTATGCAAGAACTTTCTTAAATGGTCTATATTCACCATCAGGTTTTGTGGTAATCGGTAGGCGGGAAGGTTTGTCTGAATTAGATAAAGGGCGATTGCGAAGAAGAAATATATTTTTTAATGGAAAAATAAAAATATTAACCTATGAAGACCTTCTTGAGAGAGGGCGTGATATGTATATGAGGTTGAAAGGTAATCGTACTTAATAAGCCGCTGCACTCCGAAAACAAACAGGATCAGAGAGCAATTGTTTCTAATATTAGAACGTTAGAGAAACCGAATATTACCGTTAATTGCTCTCTGATCCTGATTATTTTGCTAACAAGGCAAATTAACATGGATATTTTGCTACGCTGTGCTTCGCAAAATCCCTGTTATTTGCGGCATTATGTGAGAAAGGAAAACTATGTCCGTAGCTAATTATAAATTTCCTGATTTATCTGATAGTGTCGAAAGAGAAATGGCACTCATTCTAGGAAAAATAACACACCATATTCATCCAGATATTGTCAGCTTCATAACG
>JAAERC010000861.1 GCA_024230695.1 Candidatus Zixiibacteriota bacterium | reverse complement strand
AGCGTGGGATTGTTTCACTTGATCGGATAAATAAAGTGATGGATACCGAACCGACCGTAGTTTCTTCAAATGATAGTTCAAACGAGAAACAATTTTCCAAGTCAATAGAATTTCGTGACCTTAGTTTTTCTTATAATGGTACAAAAGTCCTTCATAATATTAATTTAACACTTGAGGCCGGAAAAACTCTGGGGATAATCGGACCGACCGCTTCGGGCAAAACAACTATTGTCTCACTTTTGGCACGTATGTTTCCCGTTTCAAAAGGTGCTATTTTTATTGATGGGGTAGATATCAATGACTGGGATATAAAACAACTTCGGAAACAGATAGGTTTTGTTCCTCAGGAACCGTTTCTGTTTTCAGATACGATCTCTCAAAATATACTATTTTATTCAAATAGTGAAAATGGTGATTCAGCTCAGACGGCAACCAGAGCGGCGACAGCGGCTGTTATTGATAATGAGATAAAGGAATTTCCTGATGGTTATGAAACGATACTGGGCGAACGTGGAATAACATTATCGGGAGGGCAAAAGCAGAGGGTGGCTATTGCCCGGGCAATTGTGACCGATCCGAAAATAATTATCCTCGATGATGCAACCAGCTCGGTGGATACCGAAACCGAACATAAAATCAATCAGCGTTTGAATGATGAATTAAAGAAACGAACGGCAATTGTT
>JAAERC010000860.1 GCA_024230695.1 Candidatus Zixiibacteriota bacterium | reverse complement strand
GGAATCAAATCAGGGAAAGTTATTGCTGAAGGTGTTATTATGGCTCGACAGCTGGCCGCCGAACCGGGCAATTTCCTTACTCCGCAGAAATTTGCCTCAAAAGCAAATTCTTTGGCCAAAAAGTATAAATTCGGATGTGAAATCCTTGATGAGGCCAAAATAAAATCAGAAAATATGGGTGCTTTACTGGCGGTTGGACAGGGCTCTGAAAAACCATCACGGGTAGTAGTGGTAAATTACCAGGGTGGTAAGAAAGGGGGGCGCCCAATAGTTTTAGTTGGTAAGGGTATTACTTTTGATACCGGTGGTATCAGTTTGAAAAAAGCGCCTGATATGGATGAAATGAAAGGTGATATGTCCGGAGGCGGTATTGTTTTGTCAACGGTAGTAACCGCCGCCCGGTTAGAGCTGAAACAAAATATTATCGGGATAATTCCATTGGCCGAAAATATGCCTTCAGGGCGAGCTATCAAACCGGGGGATATTGTTACTTCACGTAAGGGAAAAACAATTGAGATTCTTAATACCGATGCTGAAGGACGGTTGATATTAGCAGACGCCCTGGATTATGCCAATGAATTTAATCCCAAGGCGGTTATTGATATTGCGACCTTAACCGGCGCAACCAAGTATATTTTGGGATATGCCGGAATTCCATATTTAGGGAATAATGAGAAATTTATTGGACTTATCAAAGATGCGTCTGAAAAATGCGGCGAATTAGTTTGGCATTTGCCGATCTGGGACGAACATCGGGAGATGATGAAATCATCGATTGCCGATTTAAAAAATGCCGCTGGGCCGTACTCAGGAACAATTACCGCGACCGCCTTTTTAGAAAACTTTATTGGATCCTGGCCCTGGATACATATTGATATTGCATGTGTGGATATCGAAAAAAAGGGTCGTCCGTATATTCCAAAAGGCCAGACCGGAAATGGATTGCGACTGCTGGTTGAAGTTTTAGCGAATTGGAAAAAGGTATAAAAAAAACCCGCCAAGATCGGCGGGTTTAATTAAGAAAATAATTTCTAATGTTGTGACCAGGCTGGAGCTTCATTCATGCCAGGTCCAATAATCATACGTAAGTTATTTCCGGTGATATCAACGATCCAGATCGAGCCGTCTCCGAGAGCAAAGGTGAGCCATTTCGAATCGGGTGACCATGAAATAGGGAAGGTCTGAAGTGTTTGACCAACACCCGGTTTAAAAATCAGATAATTTTCGGTAAGTTCACCATTGGTAAGATAGATTCCCTGATCATCCATCGATTTTAACAGATAAGCGATCCATTTCCCGTCGGGTGACCAGCCGGGAGCAGTTGCTTTAGGGATAATTCTCATTTTCTTGACTGACTCTTCATTCAGAGTTTTGATATCAAATGAAGATATTACAACACCTGTCTGATTCACACCTTCCATAAGTACAAAGGCATATTTATTATCCGGACCCATCGTTGGCATTAACATATGCCTTTCAGATTCTTCCCAATCGGTTCGAAGTAATTCAAAGTTTGCTCCGGTTGAATCCATAAAACAGACTTGGTAATTCGGTGATAAGGCATTGATGAAATTGGCATTCATATCTTTTGTAAAGATAATCTTATTCTGATCGCGAATCCATTCGGGGTATCTTCCGCCAAGATCATAGGTCAAGCGACGCCACCAATTGGTATTTGGTGAATCGGCGATAGCAGAATCAAGGTATCCAACAAAAACATCCCAAACCTTATGTTTCCCGCCAAGATGATCAGGACCCTTAAGGTCAGCCAAACCATGCCGGCAAAAAGCGATACTTTTGCCATCTGGTGCCCAGGATAATTTGCCGCTGGCATTTCCAGCAGAAACGACTTTAAACTGGTCAGTGCCGTTCCAGTTCATTACCCATAGATTATCTTCACGAATAAACGCGATTTTCCCGGTTGGCTGATCGATAGCCCCGGATTTTTCTTTCGATAGTTTGGCATTGGGGACATTTTGTCCGCTTAATAAAACCGGAATAAGCAGGCAAATAACCAATGCTGAAAACAGTACTCTTTTCAAGGTGACTCCTTTTTCGGAAATTCAATATTCAATTCCGATATAATAACGTAAAACCGTATAAAGTCAAATCAATCTTACCAACTGAAGAATTTTTTCAGCTCTATTTTGGCTCGAAATCCTGACAGATCCAAAGAAACCTGATCTGTTCCTGCATCTGAGGCTGAAAGATATAATTCCTCACCCACAGTATTATACGATTTGATGTTGTCGAAGTTCAAATATTGATATTCACCTGTGAATCCGATAAGCATATCCCAAATTGGAGTAGGATAATCAATACCGCCTGAGACAGTGAACCCCAAGGAGTTATCTTTTAATGGATCACTATTAGATTCGAATGCGGCAGTGGCCAAATTATATGATGTCATTCCTTCCCAAACTTCCCAATTTGCCATATAAAACCCGCCGGTGGCGCCAACTTTGAAGGCTAAGCCATGAATGATACCATATTTGTCAGGAGGATTGGTCAGATAATAATCTGCTCCGACACTAAAACCTAAGATCTGAGCTTCGGATTTCATATTGATATCTGTTTGTAATCCCAGCGGTTCTACCGAAAGAGTATAATCTCCGGTTTGATCGCCGCCCATTTTTAGCCAGTAATCAAAGCCAAGTTTAAGGGCTACTCTTGGGTTTAACATCATTCCGAAATCGGCATTAAACTGATAAGAGCGGTATGCGCCAGGGACTGGATACCCGGGACTGATTCTGGAATTAGCATAATCTTTAAATTGATTAAATCCATTATCACTATTGAGCAGGCCGTATGAGAAACTTGTTGAGAAAAAACCAACTTTGGTTTTATGTTTCTTCTCAACCTTTTTCATAAAGCTGGCTACAACTTCATCTTCAGTTTGGGCGTAGGCCGAACCAACGGCTACAAACAAAAATAACACGCCGATTAGCAAAATCAACTTTTTGGACATAATCTGTCCTCCTGTTTCTTAGAAAGTTTCTTTTTTTTAGATTATCGGAAAAAGAGCAGAATTCTTAATAAAAAGCGGGTTTATAGCATTTTTATTTGTAATATCGAGATTTGGTTTAAATTGACTAAAATTCCTTGTAAACTTGTTACCTTCATGAGATTACAACGAAATGGGTTCGTTTTGTCAAAAACGGTTTTTGGGACAATTAATTGGTTGTCTTTTTGTAATTTCTGATTTTTCATTATTGACATCATAATTAAGAAAAATGGATAGAATCAACACTGATTTGGTGGGGAAAGTACTCTATCGTTATGAAATTGTCAGATGAGTTTTTAAGAAACTCACCCAATGGGTGGGATACAAGAACTTACTTTATATAAAATTTTAACACATTTGATTGTATATCGCCTATCCAAGGACCAGTATAAGAATGGCAGTATAGATTGTTTCTATAATAAAGCTGTATCCAATACTCGCCAGTATCCATAGTTTGATCCCCAAATCCACCGTATTTTATGACATCTATTGTATCAACAAAACTAATACTATCGTACGATGGAATAATCGTAAATTGTGAGGAGTCACCCATTATTGCATTAACACACATTTGCTCATTACGGTATTTATACTGGTCTTCGTCTTTTCCGAATGTGAAGCCAAATCCAATCCACCGAGTCCTTGATGTGTGCCATTCAAGAGATGGGCTGTAAAAATAAACGCTTAATGGCCTAGATGATAAATTAATTAAACCATATTCAACAATAATTACACCAGAATTAGAATCAGTTCGTTCTGCAATAGCATCTAATAGCGATGCATGAATAGCTAGCGAATCAATATTAGAGATAATATCATTGGATAGATAATTATAATCCATAAACTTAGGCATATGAGTGCACTGAAAATTGAAGTAAATTAACATTATTATTAATAATGTTAATAATAAACTTTTTCTCACTTAATACTCCTTAAAATATATATCCAGTCTCTGTAGCCCACCTGAAGGGTGGGTAAAGTATGGTCATCATATGCTATCCATCTTAAGCTTTACATTCGTTTGGCCATTATACCAATTATAACTCGAATATTGCCATTCGCCGGGCGATCTAACTATCTTTCGCGCAACCGGATTATTATGACAATAATTAACCTTTTCCCACATTGATGATTCACTTCTGCAATTATAATCAAAACATCGTCTTTGCCATAATGAAAATCGTTCTAAGCGATTGCGTACAACCGTAAATCTGCTTTGAAGCTCGGGCTTGTTTAACTTGAGAATTTTGTGAATCTCTTTGGATGATAATTCCTTTATTTTGCCGACAAGTTGTCCAACGGGTAGACCTTCTTCCGGAATAATCACCAAATGAATATGCTCAGGCATGAAAACATACCCAATCATTTTAAAACTCTGAGTTTCCCGGGCAGTTCTAATTGAATCCAATATTATGTTACAATAAACCTCATCATTTAGAATTGGAATTCGGTTATGAGTGCAGAAGGTTATAAATCTGGAATAACGACCAATATCGTAATGTTTCAATTTCATAGTATGGAATATATACATAAATTGTATAAATAAACAATATTAATAGTCATTTATAACTTTACCCACCCTTCAGGTGGGCTACAAGAACTGGGATTTGACATAGTTAGTGTTTATGACATTACTATCAACTCTTCCAATGATGTTTATATAGGCACTAATAATGGTGTTTTCCGGTTATTGCACATTGGGATTTGCGGAGATATTGATGGGCGGGAGGGTATTGATATTCTAGATATTATCTATATAATTAATTTCAAATATAAAGATGGACCTGCGCCTTACTCGCTAAATTTGGCCGACGTCAATAGCGATGAAATTGTAAATATTCTTGACATAGTACATTTAATAAATTTCGAGTATAAAGATGGCCTGGAACCGAATTGCCCATAAGTTGAAATTCGGATATGAAATTAAAGGAGGATCTATTTGACCTTCCTTTTTTATGATGTAAATAATCAGCTCATGGTGCTTACCATTTATTATAAGCGGGTGGCAGATGAGGGGTCTGTTGAGCACCTAATTGGAAACAAAAAAGCCCGCCAGATTGACGGGCTTTTTATTCTTACAATAAAATAGTGTAAATAGATTATTCTATTTTTTAGCCAGATCAGTGTAATCAAGCGAGGCCATCTGTTTATATGTCCAGTAGCGTCGATGATTAAATTTCGCCGCCATCTTGGCCAGTTTATCAGCTCGATCAGGCATGCTATTTTTGAGAGCTTTAAAACGAACCTCTCCAAAAGCATACTCCTCATAATCAACTGTT
>JAAERC010000859.1 GCA_024230695.1 Candidatus Zixiibacteriota bacterium | reverse complement strand
CCGCCTCCACTCAATATCTTCTCGCCGAGTTATATTTTTTCCAACTCGATAAACCAGATTCAGCCTATCAGGAGTTTGAGTATATTATCAAAAATTTCCCGGAATCATATCTGGCTCCCAAAGCATTAATTGCGATGGCAACGATTCAGCGTAATTATTATAGTGATACCCTTGCTTTTGACTCAATGCTTCGAATAGTTGTCCAAGATTACATTCGTTCTGATTATGCACCAGAGGCGATTGATCTTCTGGGATTATCAGGAACCGCGGTTGATACTGGATATGCCAAATATTATTATCACAAGGCTGAAAAGTTTGCATTTGATGAAGAAAATTATGATTCAGCTATACATTACTTTAATTATATTGCTGATAGTTTTCCACATTCAAACCTAAACGTGAAAGCAAGATTTACATCGATATGGATGAATGAGGAATTTGCAAATACCGGTGATTCATCATTATATTATGCATATGTTGATTTTGTTGATTCTTTTCCAAATACTGTTTATGGAAAAGAGGCTGATCAAAAACTACTTATGCAGGAAGGCAAAGTAAAAAAACAGGCCGATAGAGCATTTGATGAAGAACCATATCAAGAAGATAAAGTCGATATCGTCACTCCCGATTCCAGTACCACTCCAGTTTCACTTCTTGATGAAAATAAAATTGAATATCAGGAAGATAGGAATTTTACTGATCCCGATGGTAATACTATTCGTGCGGTCGAAGAAGGACCTGTCCAGAGAGATCTGGAATTTCGATACCCGCCGTCGGCATTTCTCTCAGGGTTTTATGGCGACTTGGTTTTCCAGATCAAAATTGATGCCTTTGGCTATATTGAGGATCTGAGATTAATGAATCAAACCTCATCACCGGAATTAAATAGGGTGGCCGAGGAGGTTGTTAAGGCAATGAAGTTTAGTACCGGTTGGATGGATCCCGGTGAAAATGATAATTGGTTTGTTTACAAATATCGGGTTGACAAACCGGCGGGGATGTGATGAGCAAAATTGTTGTTGAGGATGTT
>JAAERC010000858.1 GCA_024230695.1 Candidatus Zixiibacteriota bacterium | reverse complement strand
TAGTAGTGTCGGAAAATTGATATTCAAACCAATAGCCAGACAAACTAGTCTTATTTTCTATATCAATCCATACTTCCAACGTATTATCCGACGGTCTTGAGCATGTATACCCAACTATAACCTCAAAATCTGCCTTTACCGATGATGGTACTATCATCAGTGCACTCATCATCAGTATTAACACCATCATCAGATTGACTATTTTCCTCATACTTTCCCCCTTGCTTACCTAACGCAATATACGCCTGCCTTCCTGAAATTGCACGCACATTAGCTCAATCCTAGCAAATGGAACAACCTGAATTCAGTAAAACACGGTTAAGTTTTGGTAAAAAAAGGGTCAACATTTCACCGGTCTACTAATACTTTTCCAATCGTGACACGACATCGTGACATAATGTCGCAATTTGTCTACAAAACATTATTGCAGCCCATTTTGTTTGCCAATCTCAGTGGAGGACAGGGAGATCGTCGCGCTTTGCTCGCGATGACACATAACACCATGTAATTGCAGGAACGTTAGCGACGAATAAAATCTCTTTCGTAT
>JAAERC010000857.1 GCA_024230695.1 Candidatus Zixiibacteriota bacterium | reverse complement strand
TTGACAATCTGGCGGCGCGACATAATTGGTCTGGTAATGATGAACTCGGTCTTTTGGCCGCGCCGGAAGATGTTTTTCCGATTACAATTGCCGGTGGAGTTTCATTCAGGACTTTTAAGCGAAATCTTCTTGTTGCTATTGATTTGGAAAAAGTTGATAAAAGACCCATAGCTGTTAAATTTGGTGGAGAATATAAGTATAACAATAAATTTGCGCTTCGAACCGGCATGGACGACGGCATTTTTACGGCCGGCCTTGGGTACGAGTTTAAAATGGGAGAGAAAAATTTCCTGGAATTCGATTATGCCTTTTCAAGTGCTCGGGTTGATGAAGGCAGTGATCATCTCTTCGGATTTCATTATAGGTTTTAGATAATCAAAATATGCGAATAATTATTTGTATTATTATAATTTTGATGTACTGCCTGCCGGCTTTTGCGGATTCGGGAGTAAAATTCTTAAGTCTGGAGACCGGCGCGGGACCAATCGGTATGGGCGGAGCATTTACCGCTTATGAGGCTGAACCATATTCGGCAGTATACAATCCGGCCGCTATTTATGGAATTAATTCCGTATCAGGATCATTTGGTCATGATACCTATTGGAAAAAACGAAGATTCGAAAGCGGTTTTGTTTCATTTAAAAAGGGATCGATTGTTTATAATGTTGGATTACGATTCGCTGAAATAAGTGATATTGAAGCCCGACAAGGCGCCACTGTTGACCCTGATTATAAATTTGACAGCCAAAATATGTCCCTTAAATTCACCGGGGCATTTAAAATTAGCAGGGCTGTTACTGCTGGATTGTCTTTGGGATGGGCCTTTGAAAAGATTACAATTTATCGGGATAATGCGTTTACGGCTGATTTGGGTTTGATTGTTAAACCTCTCTCTGATTTGACTTTGGGTTTATCGGTTCTTAATATTGGAACCAAGATGAATTTAAATATTGAGGAATATAATATTCCAACGACTTTGCGATTTGGAGCCAAATATAATTATAAAAATATTAAGCCAGCGCTTGACATTGTCTATTTTGATGATAATATGTATCTCCATTTTGGGACGGAGTATAAAATAAAGGATTTGATGTTTTTACGAGCAGGTTATCGG
>JAAERC010000856.1 GCA_024230695.1 Candidatus Zixiibacteriota bacterium | reverse complement strand
CCGATAACCTGCTCGTAAAAACATCAAATCCTTTATTTTATACTCCGTCCCAAAATGGAGATACATATTATCATCAAAATAGACAATGTCAAGCGCTGGCTTAATATTTTTATAATTATATTTGGCTCCAAATCGCAAAGTTGTTGGAATATTATATTCCTCAATATTTAAATTCATCTTGGTTCCAATATTAAGAACCGATAAACCCAAAGTCAAATCAGAGCGAGGTTTAACAATCAAACCCAAATCAGCCGTAAACGCATTATCCCGATAAATTGTAATCTTTTCAAAAGCCCAACCCAAAGACAATCCAGCAGTAACAGCCCTATTTATTTTAAATGCTCCGGTAAATTTGAGAGATAAATCGTAGGAGTTAAAGTCATAGAGATAATTTCCGTCTCCGTCGAAGGCTTTAATATCACTTATTTCAGCGAATCGTAATCCAACATTATAAACAATCGACCCTTTTTTAAATGAAACAAAACCGCTTTCAAATCTTCGTTTTTTCCAATAGGTATCATGACCAAATGATCCTGAAACAGAATTAATCCCATAAATAGCGGCTGGATTGTATACCGCCGAATATGGTTCAGCCTCATAAGCGGTAAATGCTCCACCCATTCCGATAGGTCCCGCCCCGGTCTCCAGACTTAGGAATTTTACTCCCGAATCCGCAAAAGCTGGCAGGCAGTATATCAAAATTATAAGAATACAAATGATTATTCGCATATTTGGATTATCTAAAACCTATAATGAAATCCGAAGAGATGATCACTGCCTTCATCCACCCGAGCACTTGAAAAGGCATAATCGAATTCCAGGAAATTTTTCTCTCCCATTTTAAACTCGTACCCAAGACCGGCCGTAAAAATGCCGTCGTCCATACCGGTTCGAAGCGCAAATTTATTGTTATACTTATATTCTCCGCCAAATTTAACAGCGACGGGTCTTTTATCAACTTTTTCCAAATCAATAGCAACAAGAAGATTTCGCTTAAAAGTTCTGAATGAAACCCCACCGGCAATTGTAATCGGAAAAACATCTTCGGGGGCGGCCAAAAGACCGAGTTCATCATTACCAGACCAATTATGTCGCGCCGCCAGATTGTCAATGACTAAACCGATTTTTATATCGTTTATTGCCTTAAATTCCATCGCTCCATAGTCAAAAAGAGAATCAATATAAAAAATCGTTCCCAGGTTAATTCCAACTGAAGTACTGTTTAGATCATATAGAATATTAAATTCTTTCGAGGTTGTTCCACCGCCCTTAATTAAATAATTGAGCTTGGCGCCGAATCCAAATACGGGCGAAAATTGTTTTGCAAATGTTACTGCAAAAATATGTTCATTTGATGAAAGAGATAACCCCATATTATCACCATCTCGATTGCGAACATCAACACTCCCGGAACCAACATACTGCCAACTTATTCCAAGCGCGGATTCCCGGCGAGTTGGTATAATAAAAGAAATGAAACCCATTGATCGATCAAGTGACATAGACCGATATGAACTGGCAAAATATTGATTTCGTATTGCCGAGACTCCCGCGGGATTATATAACTGCCCGGCGGCATCATCAGATATTGCTATATAAGCGCCACCCATTGCCGCGGGACGGGCCTCGACTGATAACTTCATATATGACCCGGCATATCCGCCTGATCCAATTTCCGCATAGACAAAAGAAGCAAACAAGGAGACCAAAACACCGATATAAATAATAGTCTTTTTCATAATATTATGGCATTATAGCCAGTTTCCCCCAATGTACTTCTCCGGTCGAAAGAGAAATTTTATAATAATAAATCCCAACGGCGACTATTTTATTCCACTCATTTCTGCCATTCCACATATCACTAACAGAATAAGATCCTGCCGTTCTAAATTTTGAATTAGTGACAGTTTTTACCAGGTTCATCGCAAAATCAAATATTTCCACTGTTACATTGGCCGGCTCATTAAGCATATAATTAAATTTAAGTAATCTGCTATCATCATCCGCACCTCCTGCCTCGATCCCATATGGAGAAAATGGTACCGGGTAGGCAAAAAAGCCTGAAACTGTATCACGATAAAATTCCCAGGTAGGAGTTCCAACATCATTCAAATCAATTCTACCAGCCCCCTCATCGGTCCCGATCCAAAGATACTCGTCTGCCACCAAAACACCATATACCGGCAATAAATCCATATTAAACGGTTCAGGGTTTTGTGAACTGACAATAGTTCCTTGTATATCTAATGTATCCCAGGTTGTTCCATCATTAGATGAATAAAGCAGGCCGGCATCGGATGCGGCATAAATTTCTTGATCATTAAAAGCAAAGTTCCAGATTCGGGAACCTTCATATTTTTTCTCAGCTGTATTGCCATCGGGTGAAATCGTTGAAATTCCATTGACTCCTTTATATTCCGGACCCGGTCTAGTTGATGCCCATAATTTATTATTTGAAGGTTGAATCGCCAGGGCAGTAGTAAAATCTCCGGT
>JAAERC010000855.1 GCA_024230695.1 Candidatus Zixiibacteriota bacterium | reverse complement strand
CGACGAACTCCGGGCTATGGGGATTGCATCAAGCCCTTATCTGCAAATTTAATACAAATCTCCCCTTTTGTCAAAGAAATTTCGTTGCCAATCCGGAAAATATGGCCCAATTGCCGCCAATCTGGGCGACCGTTGCTCAACATTTACGATGACGGCAACAAAAAAACCCGCCCGGTCAAATTTTACCCAAGTGGCCGAGCGGGGCACAAAAATAAACTACCGCGATAGCGGTTTCGTCCAACACTTGTTTGAGTTACTTAATTGTCGTTACTAAATTTTACCATTTTCTGCAAAAACGAACGTTTTTATCGATAATATCAAATTTATGTTAGTACGAGAAGATAAGAAATTTAAGCATGTTTTAATTATTTAAAACTCTAGTTAGACAATTGAGCCCCATTTTGACCCCTTTTGGAAGGAGTAATTTGCCGCAAATGCAGATATAGCTTAATTTCTGTTTTTCATAATTGTTAAAAAGCGTGGTATGGAAAATATTACTGTGGTGTGCTTTTGTACTTGACTTAATGCGTATTCGGTATTAAAATGTCATGGTATGGATAAATAACAATCAAAGCTTCAAATCGAATCGGAGTCGAGGCCATGTTTCCACGTATCGAGACCTCTCACAAAAGGAATAAAACTTACCAATACCTGGTCATCAGTGAATCCATCCGCAAAAATGGCCAGTCGACCAATCACGACATTGCCCGGCTGGGCAATATTGAACGTTTTAGGAAAGAGGATGTTAAAAACATTATCGATGGGTTGATCAAGATTTTCCAATTGGAGGAGTATTCTCTCAGCGATGAGGTCGAGATGATCGAGTCCCTGGAACACGGCAGTATTATATTTTGGCGTAAATTTTGGCAGGAGATGAAGCTGTCGACCATTATTGGCCAAGAAGTGCAGCGGCGGCATCGATCGCTAGCGTTGGCTG
>JAAERC010000854.1 GCA_024230695.1 Candidatus Zixiibacteriota bacterium | reverse complement strand
GTAATCGGACTATTTTGCTCAGCCGTGATTCTAAGTGCCTCAATATCAAGATTTCGGATTCTGACCACTTGTCCAATATGTCCGCGATGAATCGCCTCTAAAATCTCTCGGGCGATAGCCAGACGAGGATAGATAACATTGTTTATACCTATCGAATTAAAAAGCCGATCCTGTCGAATTTCATTCGAAACGGCAATCACTTCCCTGGCGCCTTCGGCTTTTGCCAAAAGAGCCGACATCACATTATATTCGGTCTCTTTTGCCACAGCGATAAAAAATTGAGAATTACGAACATACACCTCTTTTAAAATAGATGATTCAGTGCAATCACCGTGAACGATATCAACGTTATTTAATATATCTGCCGCTTGTCGGGCATGTTCCGCATCGGGATCGACCAAAACAACCTTATCTACTACCTCACTTAAAGCATCGGCAAGTTCGACCGCGGTCAAACTATCACCGGTAATTACTACATTATTAACATCTTTTCGAGTTTGATTGAACAACTCAAGATATGTGTCAATTGAATCACGAGGGAAAATCCCATAAATTTCATCACCCGGTTTAATTCTATAATCACCATGTGGAATAATTCCTTTGCCATCCCTAACAGCGGCTACAAATAATAATGATTTGGCTTCCGGTTCCTGACCAATTTCAATCAATGTCTTATCTGCAATCGGCATATCTTCGGTAACCTGATACGCCCGAATCATAATATTTCCGTCCTGAAAATTGGAGGAATCAGTTGCCCCGGGGGTTTCAACATACTGCACGATCGAATTAACAACCACCTGCTCAGGATCAATAACCAGAGTTACACCCATTTTACTGATATCTACCGAAGCATCACCGCCATGAAATTCATTGCTCCGTATTCGGGCGATCCGCGATGTGATACCATATTGTTGAGCGATAGCACAAACAATAATGTTTAACTCATCAACCGGCGTCACGGCCAAAACCATATCGGCGCCCTCAATTCCGGCCGCCTCAAGAACTCGTGGTGAACTGCCATTGCCGCAAATTAATTTTATATCCAGCCGATCACCATCGATCTGGCAAACATTTGGGTCTTTTTCAATAAGGGTGATATCGTGGTTTTCTGACATCAGATGTTCTGCCAGACTAAATCCAACAACGCCGCCACCAACGATTACTATTCTCATATTCTATTAAACCTGTCAATTTTCAATTTTATCGTCATAATCATCTGCATTTATATCCCGACAGTAAAGAAATGTCAACAAATATTAATCTAATTTTAAAAGTTGTATTTATAAAAAACCGTTGATATTTAACGAGTTGGGCGTATATTAAAAAAATCTTATAAGAAACTGATATTATGAACGAAATATTTGCAAAACATAGAAAATACCTCACCCCAATCGCCATATACCTATGTTTTATAATAGTTTACACCGTATTTTCGGCCTTTATGGCAGAAACCAACAAAAATGACATCAATTACCTTTATCAACCTGTCTGGGATGTTGGACATTATCTGACTATATCCGAAACCGGATATGAGGTTCTCCCCTGTTCTGACGCTTCAGGAAAACAGATTGACGGTATCTGTGGAAATGTCGGCTGGTATCCACTTTGGCCAATTGTTACAGCG
>JAAERC010000853.1 GCA_024230695.1 Candidatus Zixiibacteriota bacterium | reverse complement strand
TGTGACTATATCCAAAATTGAACCGGAGCTGTTATCTCTAACAGTAAAAGATGAACTATCGACAATTTCCAAGCCAAAAGTAGTAATGACTGATGATTCCTTGATCGAGACCCGTACCATGACAGTATCAACTTCCTGCGCACCAAGAGTTAGTGGAGAATTTAACTGCATGTTTATACTAGAGGTGCCCGATTCCAAATTGTTATTTTCGGCAATAACATATCCTTGTTTGACTAATCTTACCTTATCAAGTACATCTGCCGCAATAATAGAATCACCCAATGCATCGACAAGAGTGAGTGACATGTCTGTTAGCTGGATCTGAGAACTTCCATCAGCCCCTGGATGCCGAAATCGTAATCGCAGAACATCAACATCATCCTGACCATAATTCGAGTAACTGCCCAATGTGGCGTCATATGATACAACCATACTCTTTGAACAATTATCAATATTGCATGATGAGGTCATGAGTGGAAAAACAGTATTTGAACTTATTGGCACAACTAAATCTGTGTTTACATCGGTTGGCGAAATTGAACCTGAGTTTTCTAAAGATAATACAAAATCATCCGCAGTCGCCGTGCTATCGATATCAACCAAAACAGAAATAAATTTTTCATCATCTGGCGCAATTATCAAGGGCTGATTAAAAATGAAGGTGAGGTTTGAATCAGTCGGAATTGTTGTCATAATAGATAAATTTTCATAACCTGTCGATAATATTATCCGTGAAAACAGATCACTTGCCAGAATCCCAATACCTGAGGAATTTTCAACTCGAATACTTAGTTGACCCAACTTAAATGACGCAAACGCGGAAGTTAAATCAGGATGTCGAAGTCTAAGGCTAAATGGGAATATATTATCCTGTCCTTTGGTTACTGCCGTCGGAATTGAATTGATCATCTGGACTGAAATTTCAGTTGGCGGTGACTGTATGGTGATTGTACTTGTCTGAATCACTGCCGATGAATCATCAATACCGGGTGCCACTGCTCGAAGTTGCCAGGATATTTCACCAGGTAAATCCGCAGAATAATAAAATGATAGAGACGAAGATTCTCCGGCATTTAAATTAGTTGTTTGTATAAAACTGCTATCAAGAGTAACAATTGACGGATTATCTATACTTACTACTTCAGCAACCACGCTATCAATCGGAACAGTCAAAATATTGGTCGCGTTGATCTCTATATGAATATTTTGACCAACCGAATAAGTGTTATTAAGTTGTGATGGGATCACCCTTATTCCCGAACTTGAAACAACAAAAACACCATTGCCAACTAAAGCTGAATCAATTGGGCCATCATTTCCCGACTTGTACATACACCCATTTAATGGCAATTCGGCCTGGAATGAAACATTGGGGTCAGAAGACATAGATATATCGGCGATGACAAATAATGATTGTATGGTACTCATAATTTCCAATCCCAGAGAATTTATGATCCAATCGCCGCTTTGATATGTGAATGAATTTAAAAACAAATCTGACGACTGCCAAATATCATCACCATTACTATCTATCCAGAGTTCAAGTTGAGAAATATCATTGTTGTCGGCATCTTTTAAGTTTTCTAATGTAATTGAGTTTAGAGTGTCAATTTGATTTCCATTAAAGGCCGGTTTGAAAGTAAAAATTGTAACGGATGTATCCCCGGGACTCAGCGTTCGTGAGGGTACATCAATCATATCATATTGATTTCTTATAGAACCATCAACAATCAAAAATCCCCCACTTGTTAAAGGGAGATCACCATTAATATTAACCGATTGGGAGAAAACCAAATCTGAATGACCGTCGACGGCAAGTGTCAGGCTATCCGAATCAATTAACTCTTTCGGTAAATCAGCAACAATAAAGAAATATGAAAGAGATTCCGGCGGT
>JAAERC010000852.1 GCA_024230695.1 Candidatus Zixiibacteriota bacterium | reverse complement strand
TCGTCGGGCGCTGTGGTGCGTGATTCTGTGATTATGAACGATACAGTAATTGCCCCCAACGTCAGAATTGAACGGGCTATCATCGACAAAGAAGTTTTTATTGGCGAGGGGGCAGAAATTGGCTATGGCGTCGACAATGTTCCCAATCGCCTCTACCCAGAGCGGCTAAATACCGGCTTGACTGTAATCGGCCGGCGCGCCCGCATCCCGGCCGGAATTAAAATTGGGCACAATGTGATTATCAATCCCAATGTCAATGAGTCACATCTTCAGACCGATTTTGTGACCAGCGGGGAGACAATTGAACCTTAAAATAGTTAATGTGTTCTTGACAAAAATAAATTCTTGAGTTATACTTAGTGTAACTTATACACTAACCAAAATTTTATTTTTTTGATGCCAGATAGTGTAAAAATAACACTTAGTAGAGTTGCGCAGTTCAAACTGGACCAGTCTACAAAATCTGCTTTTAGTGTAAATAATTGGCATTTGGCGCTAGATTTTGCCAAAAAATCACCCCTCAAGACTGGCCCAGTTTAATAGAAATCACCAACTGCGTAAGTCCTATACTAAAAACAGAATGAGACCGAAACTTTTGTTGGCTGACAAGCCGAATGTCATTTCGACGAGGAACGAGGAGAAATCTTCCAAATCATTGTTGAGCAGCCATTGAACGGCGAAGATTTCTCGCTGCGCTCGAAATGACATATCC
>JAAERC010000851.1 GCA_024230695.1 Candidatus Zixiibacteriota bacterium | reverse complement strand
CGGCCCGGCGCAGATTCGGCGTATGAATCGGTTAACTTTATTATAACTGAAGTATCATTTGGCTGGTTGATCCGGGCAATTCATTCCTGGTCGGCTAATTTGATGATTTTTACGGCGTTCATTCATATGTTTACGGTATTTTTTACAAAGGCTTATCGCAAGCCACGCGAATTGACCTGGTTGACCGGAATTGGCGTGCTGGGATTATCGATGGCTTTTGGCTTTTCCGGTTATCTTTTACCCTGGAATGAACTGGCATTTTTCGCGACCCGAGTTGGGACTGGTATGGCCGGTGCAGTTCCTGTTATTGGAGATTACCTACTGATAATCATGCGTGGCGGCGAGGAAGTTACCGGGGCCACTATTGGCCGTTTTTTTGGATTGCATGTCGCAATTCTTCCCGGGTTATTCATAGTTTTGATTTCAGTGCATTTATTATTTGTTCAACGACAAGGCATGAGCGAGCCAATCCACTGGCATAAAAAACCAAATCAGGATAAATCATTTATGAGATTTTTCCCAAATTTCATTTATCGAGATGGGCTCGTTTGGCTGATAACACTCAATATTTTAGCTCTTCTCGCCGTTTTCTTTCCAGATGGAATTGGTGTGATTCATTGGCCCCTCGGAGAAAAGGCTGATCCTTTTGGAGCCCCTCCGGCTGTAATTCGGCCGGAATGGTATTTTATGTTTGCTTTCCAGGCATTAAAAATGCTCCCGGCACATATCTGGTTTATTGAAGGAGAACTTTTTGGGATCGCCGTGTTTAGCATTGGGGGACTTATCTGGACATTGATTCCGTTTTTAGATCGCAAATCAGCCATCAATAAACCATCTCGCTGGGTATTATGGTTTGGTATTTTTGTTGTAATTTTTATAATTGGCATGACAATCATCGGATATTTCGTTGAATAGGAGTCGTCATATGAAAAACTTATTTATTTTGATTCTAGCATTCTTGACGATTTGTCCAATTGCATTATCCGACAATTGTATAGAATGCCACAAAGAATGGGAAGATGATGACGGTCCGTCATTTATCTATTCCCGAGATATTCACTTTCAAAAGAATCTGGGATGTGCTGACTGTCATGGTGGAGATACTTCAGCCGATGATATGGATGAGGTCAGATTAGCCAAGAACTATCGAGGTATTCCAGACTTCAATGAAATCCCTGATTTTTGCGCCAGCTGTCATTCCGATGCGGATTATATGCGTCAGCATAATCCATCATTGCCGATTGATCAATTATCTAAATATAAAACATCGGTGCATGGTCAACTGCTTTTTGGCAAAAACGACAATAAAGTGGCAACCTGTATTTCCTGTCACACGATTCATGAGATCGGT
>JAAERC010000850.1 GCA_024230695.1 Candidatus Zixiibacteriota bacterium | reverse complement strand
TTAACATCAGTAAATGGTTCACCTAAACTTTGATCACCATCGGTATATGACTCAGCTTGATGCTCATTGATTACATCTCTTCTCTCATAATCAAATTCTCCATTACCATTGGTATCGGTGAGATAATCACCCTGGTCCCAATATCCATTCCCATTCAGATCAATATACGGTTCGCCCTCCGGGGTGCGGCCGCTATTAAATCGAAAATCGGGTATTCCCAAAGTTGTTGGGTCCCAGGTATAACCGCCCTGAGCATTATTCGGAAGTGGAAAATACCAGAAACCAAGACTATCTCCGGCGTTGACATAATATGAAGCATATCTATCGAGAACATCATCATACAGACCGCCATTTTGAAAAGTATATGTATATGCCGGAGTCGAAAGATCTCTTCCGTAAATCATTGAATCCGGGAAAATATTGATAACCGGCTCTGGAGCATCATAAACTCCGTTGTTATTTCTATCTTCAAACCTTTCAAATTCACTATATAATAAGAAATCGTCTGGATCCATTCCCTTGCCCGGGTTATTAGGATCTCCCGGTTTCCAAAGAACATCTCGATCATAATAAGATGCTTTAATATAATAATGCATATTCTTGGAAAGCTGATGAGTCAGCTCTAATGCATATGATTTCCATTTAACTTCACCAACCGGCGCTGTATTTGGACTATAGCGATACTGCCAATCACCCATTGCGCCCATGTAAGTCTTGGAGAAACTTGTCTGACGATTAACATTTGATTTAAATGAAAACACCATTTTCATATTACTGGTCGGTTTCATCATCACATTAGCATTAACCGTATAATCGTTATACTGCCGCTCAGGAACGTCTATTCCAAACAGACTAAATGAGCTGTAATTCTTTGGCTGAGTCGCTGATGCATAGTTATCATACGAATATGGAGTTCCTGTTTTAGTAACCTCAGCGAAGAAGAAATAAGTTACGTCTTTATCTTCAAGGAAATTTAATCCCAAAGCAGGAAATATCTTTTTAGTAATAAGTGGATCAGGACCACTAAGCGTAAAATACGCGTGATCATAATTTTCAGAATATGTATTCAAATTATGACTGCCAAAATCATCAGTTATAAATTGAAAAGTCATATTGGTTTTTTCTGTGGAACCTGTCTGGGTCGTGATCTGAATAATTCCGGAAAGAGCATTTCCATACTCCGGATCAAAACCATCTTTGATAATACTGATTTCCTGAATCGAACCTGAAGTTAGCGATAACCCCAAATTAACAGGACCGTATCCGCCAAGAGGATCACCAATTCTTACACCATCAACAATATAAGCAACCTCACCGGCACGACCGCCGCGAATAACAATTTCGCCTTCATTGGTCGTAACAACACCGGCTGTCTGTTGAAGCAATTCATCAACATTCTGAACCGGCATCGCTTCAATCTCTTTTCTGCTGATTGATACTTTGGAGTTGGCAACAAATTTATCAATACCTTTTGACTTAGCAGTTACTCTGATAACTTTATCAAGATCTGTTACATTTTTGCCCATCTTGACATTTTGTTCATTGGTAACATCTGTAACAACCTCTACCTCTTCAATCTCAGTAGTGTTGTAGCCAATTGATGTAACTCTAAGAACATACTTTAGCGGCGGGACCATTGTAATCAGAAACTTACCATCCGGGTCGGTCATAGCACCCAATGAAGTTCCAACAACAAGAACCGATGCACCAGGTATCGGATCACCAGTAATCTGATCAGTGACAACACCTTTTATTTTCCCTGTATTTCCAGCCAGGGCCGTGAAGGAAATAGACATAAAGATTGTTAATATTGCAGTAAAGAGAATTAAAATTCTCGTCAATCTTTTCATTTCCTTATCCTCCTTATTAAAAAAACACTTTATTTTATCAATGTTTACAGTATATCAATTCAAATTTTTATCTTATATTTTTTTCAGGAAATGATTGAGTGTGAGGAACGCTCAATCCTGACCAAATGTCTTAACCAATGTTGCCTTACCTCTCCTATTCTTCCAATAAATTCTTACTTTACAATAAAGCAAAATACCCAATAGTTCCCGCCCAAGTCAAGCGATTTTTTCCTTTTTTCAAATTATACCGCCTTATTTTATATATATATTACACAGACTAATTTTATTGCCCGTTTGTTTAATAAATATCAAACAAATATTATAATATTTTATAAAATATTTCATTGAATTTTATTGAGTTTCAGAGCCAGAAAACTAATCTCCCTATGAAACTCATCATCAATCATTTGCTCGGTCAACTTTATATTTAAATTCTCTGAAAATCTCTCCAAAAATATTTCTCGAAACTGACTAATCGTATAAACATACGAATTGACGCAATTTTCGCCACCACTCAAAGATCCTGTTTCATTTTTCTGTCCAACAGCCTGACAATCGCTGATCCCATTTATTTTTAGCGAACCTTGATGAATAATATAATCCCCTTTCCGTCTTTGGGCACCAGCGACAATTTTACCATTTGGGGAAAATATCTCATACCGAGAATATGAATTAAAACATGATTTGATATTGCCAGTTGCCGGTAAAGTAAAACTGGAATCTGATTTCTTTTCCCACTCAGACATAACCCCAACTGACTCAAGTGCTTCAACTACCGTCACCGAAATCAACTCATTTGTCTTTGAAAGTGATCTCTCTTTCTCCGGAAATATATTCAAATCAGCCGTTAAACTAAATGTGATCTCTGTTTCATCATGATATATTGCTCGCCCACCGGTGATCCTCCTGATAACAGGTACAGATTCATCCAATTGATTGAAATCAATGACTTTATCGACATTTTGGTTATAACCCAGAGTTATCGCTGGTTTTTTCCAGGTGTATAACCTCAAAATAACCCGAGGAAACTTATTGTCCCGCTGAATTTTCTCAAAAAGCCAGTTATCAAAAGCCATATTAAAAGATGAATCGCTTTGGGGAGTATAGTAATAAACTCCATTAGTTTCACTTTTTTTTATTTTTTGGGCCATATTAATTTCTATTATATCTTTTTATTTGAAATTTTCAAGATTATGACATCTTTTTTTTTAGAAAATTTACCTATAACTTTATTTAATTTTGTTGCCAACAATTATTGTGTTCCATATAATTTCCTAAATGGAAAACTATGATCATACTATGGCACCAGCAAAAAAAATGCAATTGGCAATGCTGGCAATGCTTACTGTCGTACTGGTAGGTGTTGTTGGTTTCTCAACTTTTGAAAACATGACGCCCCTGGAATCATTATATATGACCATCATCACGCTATCGACGGTGGGATTCCGGGAAGTCCAACCATTGCATACCAGTGGAAAAGTATTTGTCATGGTCTTAATTGTGTTTGGTGTTGCCAGTGCAACTTTTGCCGCATCGACTTTGGGCCAGGTTATCCTGGAGGGTCAACTCAGAAGACTTATGGGGAGAAGAAAAATGGAATCAAAAATAAAAAAATTAAAGAATCATTTCATTATCGCCGGCTTTGGCCGTGTTGGACGTCAGGTTGCCGAAGAATATGAAGCCCGCAATGTTCCATTTATTATTATCGAAAAAAATGAGGATGCGCTGAACAACCTAAACACAAGTGGATTTAATTATATAGCTGGCGAAGCAACCGAAGATGATAATTTAGTTTCTGCTAAAATCGAATCTGCAAAGGTTCTGGTATCGACTCTGCCGAGTGAAGCGGATAATGTTTATATATCATTAACAGCCAGACATATGAATCCTGAATTACATATTATCGCACGAGCCGACAATCCGGGAGGTGAAAGAAAACTAAAAAGAGCCGGAGCCGACTCGGTTGTTAGCCCACATATCCTGGGTGGAATGCGTATGGCGATGGCATCGCTGAGACCAAATGTCGTTGATTTTATGCAAATGACATCACTGGGCGAAGAGGGGCTTGGAGTTGAGGAAATATCAGTTCCGGAGAGATGCCGCTTTGGTGGAAAAACATTGGTGGAATCGGGTATAAAAGCTGAATATGGCGTAACTGTGGTCGGTATCAAAAAACCAAATCAGAAGATGAATATCAATCCGCCGCCAGATGCTGTCATTCTTGAAAAAGATATTCTGGTTCTGGTTGGTTCCAGCGATGAGCTTGAAAGACTTACCAAGGAAATGAGTCTCAACTCATAAAAATGTGATGTAGAGTCTGAAGTATCTGATTACATCAGAGAAATATTAATATCTCCCCCTAAAGAAACTGTCGCTATTCCGCTTTCATCAGGTGCCTGCCAAATAGTCATCCCATCCTCGCGCAAAGCCAGATAGATCCAATGGTTCAATTGTTTATTATTCATAACAATAGCGGCATCTATTATAGATTGATCGCATTCAATCAGATTGTTTTTTGCATTCTCACAAATACTTTCAACCTCTTCGCCAATCGGTTCATCATAATTTCCATCCGAAAAATCCATAGTACAACTCAATCATTACTATATGGCTTTTGGCCATAAATTTATACTTTACAAATGTCGAGGCGATCCGAAACCGTCGAGTATATCGGTTCGAATCCGGCGTTAATGAGATAACGAATCAGACAAAATATATGTTTAAAACTTTCTAATAATATTTTTACATAAACCACTTTTTTGTGTGATGAACAACATCGCCGAATTTTCTCATAAAAGCCATATCATC
>JAAERC010000849.1 GCA_024230695.1 Candidatus Zixiibacteriota bacterium | reverse complement strand
TGATGATGCAACAGTTGAATCAGCAGTTTGTGAGAAAATAGAATTATCGGCAGAGAATTCATCAGAATTAAAGATGTTGCGTCAAAATTTATTAGACTCCGACATTCCTGAGAATATTACACAACAATTGATAGCAGATATTGAAAAACAATATTCACCTGATTTAGCAATCAGAGATATCGCAGAAAATTGTCTTGCCGGTTTTCTCGACCAATACATGATTTCAGATATTGATTTCAAACCAGGAATGAAAATTCTTTTTACTGGTTTCAGCGGTTCCGGGAAAACATCAGCGTTAGCGAAACTAGCGGCTCAATTGGTATCAGGCTTAGGTTTAAAAGTCACCCTGTCATCATTGGATGATATGAAAGTCTCGGCCTATGAAGAGATGGGTAGCTATGCTGATATTTTAAATCTGCCATCGGCGATGTTTGATGAATTAGCCAAACGAGAGAAAAATGATTCATTGATTCTAATTGATACTCCGCCGCTTCCTGTTGATTCAACCAGACGGCAGGAGCTATTAGAAAAGATTGATAAAGTAAACCCCGATAAAACATTGCTCGTTTTTTCGGCCCGAAATCGATCTTGTGATTTGACTGATAATGTCAACATTTTCAAATCCGTGTCACCCGATTATTTGATTGCGGGACATCTTGATGAAACAAAGAGGTGGGGATCGATTTATTCAATGGTTGAGTCGATGAAAATTCCATTGGCTTTTACAACTAATTCTCCAGGAGGTATCGGTGAACTATCCCGAACCGATGCTCCCAATATTGCTCGAATGGTTTTAAGAAATGAGGGATCAAATGAAGTTAAATAATCGTTTGTTGGATTTGGATCGACTTTTGGATAAGAGCGATGAACCATCGCTGATGTCAATAATCTCCGGAAAAGGCGGAGCTGGTAAATCAGTTATTGCCTATAATCTTGCCGACAGTTTGGCAGTTCAGGGAATAAGAACACTACTCGTTGATGCTGACTGGAATTTTGGTAACTTACATATCCTGGCTAACCTGATTCCCAAAACAAGCCTTTATGATATTACCGAAGGTCGCCTTCCTGCCGTCGAAGCGGCAACCAAATTAAAAAGCAATCTTGATTTAATAATTGCACCATCGGCTATTCAAACCGGAATAGAATTTAATGTCAATCGGTTTGCACGGTTTATTGAAAATATCAGAAATGACTTCAGATCGTATGATTTGGTCTTGTTTGATACGCCAACCGGGCAATTAGAATTGTTAAAGATAATTTCAGCGGCATCGGATTTGAATCTCTTTGTCATTAATCCGGAGCTTACTTCAATTGCCAATAACTTTGGCCTGTTAAAATTATTGATAAAATCAAATAATCAACTTAATTCGCATATTTTTGTGAATCGTGCCGATTCCGGCAAGGATTCTGAATATATATATCGAAAATTGGCCGCATTGGCTGGACGGTATCTGAAAAACGTACCATTTTACGCAGGTTATCTGTATGTCCATCAATCGCTTATAGAATCTTCCGAGCGACAGAAAACACTGCGGGAAGCAGATCCAGAATCGCCATTAAATGATCAATTTTCGACATTGTGCAATTTTGTTACAGAAGAACTGCTAGAAAGGCCAAAGAACAATCAAACAAAGGCGTCAACTAGTATAAACTCGGAAATAATATTTGCCGATATAAAGGATAGAGTAAATGATTAAAACGCAGAAAATTCAATCGAAACAAGGGAGCGGGAAGAAGACGCAAATCAAGAGAGTTGCGGCTTTTAGTGCAAAGAAACAGACAAAACCAAGAAAACCGCCGATTTCCCCTCTTGATTGGAAACGTTATATGCG
>JAAERC010000848.1 GCA_024230695.1 Candidatus Zixiibacteriota bacterium | reverse complement strand
AGGCCCGGGAGGTCCGGGAGGCCCGGCTTGAATGATGGCAATTTCGGTACCCCAAAAGAAAAATACCCAAATCAAGATGGTGATGATAAAAGAAAAATTGTAAACTCGCTTCATACTATGTCTCCTTATTCTTATATGACAGTCATCATTCTCACTGGTCAGTTGAGCGATATTTTACGATATTACAAGTCAAAGTCAGCATATATCAAGTGCTTACGTAATTTATACTTAATGATACGCAAAGTAGCGCAAAATGGTACTTTCCAGATAGATGAGAAAAACTCAGTTTGAATACTACATTGAACAACCGCCTCCGAAGGGATTTCAGATGACCGTGTTCGCAACCACCCTGTGTAACTATTCCATATTTCGTCAGCATGAGTCAGTGCTGAATATTGCAGAATACCTAAAGCGATACCGGCAATATTTACAAACCTTTCAATAGCTTCAACGACCACACGAACCTTATGCATAGCGGATTCATCCAAAGTCGAAAGATCCGTTTTGATTTTCCGACTGAGTTTCGGCATTGATTTAGTCCAAAAACGATAACAGAAACCGCCGATAAGGTGCTTTAAAAATAAAAACATAACTTCAACCTTACTGCGATATGAATAAATCTGGATAATATCTTTAGGCGAAAGATTAAGATCGGAGCACATAAGAACATATTTCCCTTCGCTGTCTTTTACGCAGACAAAACGCATAAAATCATCAATAGGACGCCATAAAAGATCTGTACAATAGTATTCTATAATTTTGCTTTCGTTATATATATTCAGTTCTATCGCAGTAAAAAATTCTGGAAAATCAAACCGGTCCATGAGCTTAAATTTATCTTCATCATCACACTTTGCAGTTGCGAATTCCCTATCTGTAAAACCGACATAGTTCGATTTTGCACGCGTAATAAGGTGGACGATCTGTTTTCCTTTATCATCGACAGCAGCTTTTAAAATAGTAAACATCGGACCTGTTGAAAAATATGCATCTAAAGCGATATAACACAAATTGCCTGTTTTTTCAGCGGTATTAATCGCCAATTTAGCCATGCGCGTCACAATCGTGGCCGGTTTACCATTAATTCCCTCTTCAGGTCTGATAATGGCAACGCCTTCATGCTGCTGACCATATAAAGGGACACAAAAACGTTTTTTCAAATTGCCTGCTGGGATACCGATATAATTAAAATGACAGCCCCATATTTTAGAACCTTTACCACTGTCAGCGGAATGCAGATGCAGTTTTTTTACTCCTGGCATCTTGAAGGCCTCTTTACTTATTCAGATACCATCCCCGATCAAAAGTAAACGGCTGTTGAATTGAATCATCGGAAACAAAGTTATTGTCACAGATATCCATCGAACTGATAGACTATCGAGTGTCCAAGATGATGTTTTGAAAAACAGTGGCAGAGCATCATAATGTACGGGGTCTGAATAAAGCTGTCGGATAAAACTGGAAACGCCCATATGATCTGAACGAACCATAAAACCGATAACAACAATTACAAACCAGTTGAAAGCAGCCTCATAAGTGAACACAGAATAGAATCTGAACAAAACTTTATCTACTATTTTCAACACGATGAAACCTCCTTGCGATATAATCAGGTATTTCATCGTATGTATTAAATTTTTTATTGCTTGTCCAGCTATTTCGTAGCTCTATAAAATTTTAGACAGGCCGTCAAACCCTCGACTGACCAGTTTAATAATAACTTCGAGGATCATCGCCGAATTCCACAGACCGCAATCAAAACCATATTCTTCCGGCCCTTTATTGATTATTCCATATAGTTTTTTCTTT
>JAAERC010000847.1 GCA_024230695.1 Candidatus Zixiibacteriota bacterium | reverse complement strand
TCAAACAGAGGTTTCGGCATAAACGTCGCCGATTTATTAGAACGAAAAGCGTGATTTTTAACAAAATATTTTACAATCATTGATTGATCAGCCATCGATACAATCTCATCAAAAGCGGTTTCAATCTCATGTTGACCGCCGCCGCCAACCTCATGGTGATGGTACTTCAGATTAATACCAACATCTTTAAGAAGCGAGGTCATCTCAGAACGGATATTAAAAGTTCGATCGAGCGGGGGAGCGGCATGGTAACCGCCTTTGTACTGTACCTTGTATCCCAGATTTTTTGTACCCTCGCGGCCAGTGTTCCACTCGGCTTCTTCAGAGTCAATAAAATAGTAACCTTCTTCGGGTGCCTGATGAAATTTAACGTCATCAAATAAATAAAATTCAAATTCAGGACCCAGAATTGCTGAGACACCCGGCATCATTTTTTTGAGATATTTGTCGGCATCTCTAACTACACGTCGTGGGTTTCGAGAATATGGCAAGACCTTTTCCTCGATTTCCATAATATCGCAGATAAAGGAAAGAGTTGGCGAATCAAAAAATGGATCAACAAAAACCGATTTGGGATCGGGTAAGACGATCATATCGCCTTTTTCGATTTTTGTGAATCCTAATAGCGAAGAACCATCAACCCCAACGCCATATTTAAACAGATCGTCGTTCAGGCTTTTGACCGGGATCGTTATATGATGCAGGCCGCCTATCAGATCAGAAAATTTAAGATCGATATATTCAATTTTTTTTTGCTTAACCAGTTTTTTAAGCTTTTCAGAAATCGGCATAGTCCAAACTCCAGTTAAAATTAATAATCCGTAAAATCTAATCAATTTTGCAAAAAAGGCAACCAGATTCGACTTATTGATATTTCTATTTTAAAATCATAATTTTATATCAATAACCCAAAAATGATAAATTTGTATTATAAACAGACATTTTTCTACCGATATTAATAATGGGATAAGACTTGTTTAAATAAATTTCAGGGAATATATTGGCTAAGCGATAAAAATATGCCAAATCGAATAAAAATATATCGACCTAAAGAAACGCAGGCCGAGCTAAAAGAAATTGAAAGTACTCTTTCAAAAAAAGGGTATTCCAATATTGCCGGTACCGATGAAGCCGGGCGAGGACCGTTGGCCGGACCGGTTGTGGCCGCGGCCGTGATTATCCCCAAAGATGTGAATATTCCAAATTTAAATGATTCCAAAAGGCTGACCAAAAATCAACGGGAAAAACTTTTTGAGGAAATCGCCTCTTCGGACGCCATCTGCTCGGTAGGTGTTATTGACAATGAAATAATTGATAGAATAAATATTTTAAAAGCGTCACTTTTGGCCATGAACAAGGCGATTTCATCGCTTGGAGTTGAACCGGATTTTGTTCTGGTTGACGGGTCCTTTACCGTTCCTAATATTACTATTCCCCAAATGGCTATAGTTGGTGGCGATGCTATCTGTGCTTCGATTTCGGCCGCATCAATTATTGCCAAAGTAACCCGTGATAGAATTATGGATAAGTATCAAGAGATCTACCCCGATTATTCATTTGTTAATCATCGTGGGTATCCCACCAAACGCCATATAGATGAATTGAAACAATTCGGGCCGACTGATATTCATCGCAAAACTTTTAAGCCGGTTGAAAAACTTCTCAATAAAACATTGTTCGAATAATTTTGGATCAGCGAAAAGTAAAAAAAACGGTCGAAATAGGCCGTCAGTATGAAAAACTGG
>JAAERC010000846.1 GCA_024230695.1 Candidatus Zixiibacteriota bacterium | reverse complement strand
TCCTGCCTTCAAAGAATATTGGTTTTGCGCCGGGGAATTGCGGTTTTATTTCGGTGATCCCAAATTTATTGGAGATAACATCAAGAGAATTGATTCCAAATAAAGCTATCCCATCACGGCTTTTTTGGAGATCGATCCGGTTAGACGATTCTCCTAATTTGACAACGATACTTCCTTTTAAATACCCGATCAGGGTAGGACTATCAGTATTGTTCACCGGTTCAATATTTTCAGACTCGGCTTTTGATAAATTTGAAAAAAATAATAAACTGGCGATGATATAAATAATAAGTTTCATTTTTTTGACCTCAAACAAGAAAAAATTGATAAGAAAATTATGATAAGTACTATAGTAGCAGGAAAATTATATCGCCTCACCTCCTCTATCGGATATAACTATAGGCGTTAGTGAAATTCGCCGGATCATTTTTGCACAACCATAAATAATATCAAGTATCTACAGTTTACGATTATTATTTATTTCTATCGATACGCTCGTAGTAAGGCATCACGCCGATAAGTAAAACTATTTCTGTGACTTCCTTATTTACAGATTATACAACATTCCTGCAAATAGTCAAGATATATTACTTATAGCATCCATGTAATATGATAAATTATTTACTAAATCAATATATGTACTTTACTCATTTTGCATCCTCCTGTAAATAATGTATCCATTGCTTCCTGATAAAAAGGCAATTTTATTACCGTTGTCGTTATATACAGGTGAGATATAGTCCAAAGATTCACCCTGCGGTTCTATTAAAGTAAAATCATTTGTTACAAAGTTGTATGTACCAATCTGAAATAGCTCTTCTTCATCACTTTCAAAGACAAGACTGAAAAGGATCTCTGTTTTTTGGGGATTAAAAGATAAGTCCATAAAACCCGCAATATATGATTCAGGTGGTTGCGCTTGCGCTATTGTATCCAATACAATATAGGTGGAATCTGCAAATCTGTACATAGTTCCGCCTTGGACATAATACGCCTGATCATGACTAAGTACTGGCGAATACTGCGGCATGTGTTTATATGGTTTGGGCGCAATCTTTTGTGAATCAGTTAAATTAGTATTCACTAAGTATAATCCGTCTTCGCCCCATTTTGAAATATAATCGGTCAATGGCAATTTATTGACATCATTTCTTAAATTAACGCCTTCTGGAATCACAATTGGTGATATTCGTTCAGCACCTCTAAGATGTCTCAATGACGGTCGTTCCGTATTGGTTCTATAATAGACATTACCATTTACTGTTTTTCGTGGTCCATCAAATGAATTCTTCAAATCATCCAATGATGCGTTGATATCTCCGGTGAATTCTTTCAAAATAGTTACATAGGCATTATGTATGTCAACTTTTACTAACCTGTCATAATCAGCATTCCAGTCTCTTAGAGTTATTATTATCTCATCATTGGAAAGCCACTCATATCGTGCGGCCGAGATTTCAAGGCTGGTGATTTTTTGTGTATTGCCAAGTGTATCTGAAATATATAATGTCTTGTTATAATCGCGGAAAAAAGACAATTTGGTTCCGTCTGGTGACCATTTGATCGGTCCCAGCATTGGTCCGCCAGCCGGACCGATATTAATGATTTTGGTTATTTCATAATCAGCGGCAAAAGATAAACCGCTAAAAAGTAAGGCAAAATAAATAAATATACACAGTACAGTATTTCTAATTTTTGATAATCTATTTTTCATTTTAATATCTCCCTTACCATTATGTATAAAACGCCGTTGGAAATAAATGATATTCTCTTTCCGTCGGGAGAAAAAGCAGGGCGGTTACAATTACTTAAACCAAGCACGGAATCTAAAATTGTAAATTCATTTGTGGAGTAGTCAAAAACTCCTATTCTTCTTACAACGACAGAATGGCCATCATCGCAGGTTAAACGAAATGCCACCTCAGATGCGGCAGGATTGAATGATTCACTACCAAATCCGCAGCCAAATGTCCCTTCTGGTTTATCAAGAACGGCCGACAATGTATCGAGAATAATCAGTTTATCATCGGCCAACCGAACAATATTCCCGCCAAACATGATATATTTTCTATCCGAACTAAGATTCATCGGCAAACCCATATATCCTTCATATGGTTTGTTTGAAATCTTAATGGAATCTTGTTGGTCAATTTGTACAAGGTAGAGAGCGTCTGTTCCGGTACGAAGAAAATGTTCCTCACTTGCCCTTGTTTTGCCGTCATTTTTCAAAGCTTCGGTCGATTCAACCAGATTAAAGGTTTTTGTAGTGCCCGTTTTTTGTGAGAAATAGACCGTACCTCCTACCGTTTTTTTTAATTTATCTAATTCCAATTGATTATTTAACTCTTCTAACGGTAAGGCAGTATTTATCAAAGCTTCCGCCAAGATTGACTCTTTCTCCGAATCGATATCTATCCGTTTGACAACCTGATAAAGATCATGGTTTTCTCGAAATTGTCTTTGCCTTAAGGCTATTTCATTATTAGATACCCACTCAAATCGGCGTGGTTGCATATCAATATCAATTATTTTGCGGCTATTGCCCAAAGTATCAGAGATATAAAGTGCCTCCGAGAAGAAATAAGCGAGCATACTGCCATCTGGCGACCATTTTGCCGGTGTTAACAAATGTCCTTCGGAGGTTAGACTCACCTCAATCACATCTGTGATTTCAAAATCAAGTGAGTAAGTTGCACCACCAATTAGAAATAGGAACAAAATTAGTAATAAATTCAATTTACGCATACGTTACCTCAAGTTAGGATGTTGTAGTATTTAATAAACACTTTTTAACATGCCTGAACACTAACAAAATGTAAGAAACCGATATAGAATCCACAAATGTGGTTAAGAGAATAATCTTTATATTACCGCAATTTACTGTAATTGTCAAGAAATATTACAAAATGATATCGTATAATGCGATTGTCTGAATTACTTATGGCAAAATTGATGTTAAATCAATGTTGATTTATGTCTGCTATTTTGTATACATGAATGATTATACAGAAATATATAAATACAATTTTACTATTAGTTTATTGTGCAAAAAAACGTTTTTGACAAACAGGTATTAGCTGGTACGAAACCGTTAGTGGCGGCCCATTTTGGCCTAAATAATATGAAACAGAAGAAGTTATAAGGAATTATTTGTTATTTTAATTACTTAATCCTGTTTTCTGTAATGATATGCCGTTTTTTGTTTAAACAAATTGGCTTGTTTATATGTCTCTAAGTAAAGAGGTGGGAGGATTGAAGGAATTAAAAGAACTATAAGAATAATAAGAAATTTCTTGTCATCCGGGTGGTTTTGCTGTATTTTATTTGCTGAGAAAAACTATTAAAGAGATGGCAAATTAGTGCCGGGAAATCTGAATGTAAGGTCAGGAGATAATGGAATGAAAAAGATAGAGAGTTTAAAAAAAATGAGTAAAACCAAAAAGCTACTTTTGCTGTCATTTGTTTCGCTTCTTTTATTAAGTTGTGCCAAGGATATTTATGTTGACCCGCCTAATAGCGTTAGAGGATATTATTACGGTACATATGAAATTATTAGTAATTTCTCAAATTCAGCGGAACAAGACACCAGATTACAATATGTTTATTGGGAATTTACCGATCAGCGTTTTGATTGTGAGGCTGATACTACCAGAGTAGGTCGCCAGCCTTTTACTTGTGATTTCTATGGTGCTTATGAAGTTGAGGCCGCAATTGAATTTACACAAGTTTACTCTAAACTGAATATGGTGTGCGATAATGATGATTTTCCTTTTGGAGTTTTTAATTTGACCTGGGGATCTTCTGGTTCCGATGATACCCCGGATACACTTAAAATAGAACATGCTGATTATAGTCCTTCAGTTGATGAGAAAAGAATTATCAAGCTAGTTGAATTTGTTCCTGAAACGGAATAATAATATTTTTTAAAACGCCCTCGCTTAAACCGGGGGCGTTTTTGTCTTTACGAAAGGGAAAACATGTCTAAGTCAAAACAGATAATAGTCTTATCTATTATAGGTATTTTGCTATTCACTTTTATCGTAATTATCTCGTGTGCAAAGAATGGCACCGAAAGTTCTGTTGTCTTTGATTCGGGTGAATATATCGGCACCTATAGTGTTGAGAGATTTTATGGAATGGATTTGGTCTTAAAAACTGATACTGTTAAATTTAAGTTTACTCCCGCCGGTTTATTTACGATGAGATTACTGATTGATACCCTACAATTTGTGGATCATAATCAGGATCGTGATTTCTGTGATGTTACCGGCTCCTATGAAATATCGAGTAGTTCTATGAATATTGAGATTACATATCGATATGTAAATGTTTGTGATACAAGTGAAGTGCCAGCTGATACATACAATTATTATTCTCAGGGTAATGATATTGTTTTCAGAGGTGAAGATAGTGAATATGACAGAAGATTGGTTGTCTGGCTACCGGAAGAGTAAGTATTTCTCCAATTATATAGTTTTTTAAAATAATTCAATTTTCACTGACAGTAGTTGTCAGTCTCTCCGCCTATAATAGTTATAGGTTTTATAACTATTAAAAGAGCAATAATGCTTATAAGGGGAGAGCTTAAAAAATGCTGTCAAAAATTTATTCTGCCGCCACATTGGGAGTTAACGCTTATACGGTTGAAGTTGAATCTGATATTCAGCAACAATTACCAACATTTATAACGGTAGGTCTTCCTGATGGCGCGGTCAGGGAATCTAAAGAACGGGTTACCGCCGCTATAAAAAATTCTGATTTTGTTTTCCCGGCCAAAAAAATCACCATTAATCTGGCGCCGGCCGATATCCGCAAGGAAGGCGCGGGATTCGATCTTCCAATAGCTATTGGTATTCTTGCGGCAACCGGCCAAATATTACGCGAAGATTTTGATGAATTTGTGATGCTTGGCGAACTTTCTCTCGATGGCACTGTTCGGCCTGTTCCGGGGGTTTTACCAATGGCATTGGAAGTCAGTAAAAATTGCAAAAACGGTAATAACATCAAAGGTCTTCTGGTTCCTCGTGAGAATGCATCTGAAGCGGCAATGGCTGAAAATGTTCCGGTTTACCCGATTGGTACCTTGCGGGAGGCAATTCATTTTCTTGAGGATGAAACCAGCATTAAGCCATTCAAGCTTGATATGGCTTTGGTTTTTTCGGCTTCCAAAAAATATGATGTTGATTTTTGTGATGTCAAGGGACAGGAATCTGCTAAACGAGCGCTGGAGGTTGCCGCCGCTGGGGGGCATAATATCATAATGATTGGTCCTCCCGGCTCAGGCAAAACGATGCTGGCCCGCAGACTTCCAACTATCCTTCCCGATATGATTCTTCCCGAGGCCTTGGAGACCACAAAGATTCATTCGGTTGCAGGATTGATCCCCGGGAATACGGCGCTCGTTGCCACGCGGCCATTCCGCTCGCCGCATCACACTATCTCAGATGCCGGCCTGATTGGAGGGGGGAGGATCCCCAAGCCGGGGGAGGTGTCGTTGGCGCATCATGGGGTATTGTTTTTGGATGAAATAGCAGAGTTTCGAAAGGACGTTTTGGAGGTCATGCGCCAGCCAATGGAAGATGGTCAGGTAACTTTATCACGAGCGACAACGACCCTGACTTATCCCGCCTCATTTATGCTTGCAGCGGCCATGAATCCCTGTCCCTGCGGGTATTTTGGAGATGATAGTCATGAGTGTAACTGTACTACCGCTGTTATACAAAGGTATATGTCACGAATCTCGGGTCCGCTACTTGACCGAATAGATATTCATATTACCGTGCCCTCGGTGAAATTTAAGGAGCTTTCTGCTGACACATCGGGAGTAAAATCAGAAGCAATAAAGATCAATATTAATAGTGCCCGTAAAGTTCAATTAAATCGATTTGAAGATGAGTCAAAAATTTATTGTAATTCGCATATGCATTCAAAAGATATCAGACGATATTGTGCTATTGATGAGAGATCAAATTCCCTTTTGGGGATGGCGATTAAAAAACAGGGATTATCGGCCCGGGCCTATGATCGCATTTTGAAAGTATCCCGAACAATTGCCGATCTTGAGCAATCTGATAATATTGAGATGCCGCATATAGCCGAGGCGATTCATTATCGGTCGCTTGATCGAAATCTCTGGGCGCTTTAGAGGAAAGACTCTTTTATTGGAGTCTGTTTTTCTGATTGATCAAGTTTTGGAGACATTGGTTTAAGGCAGAATGTTTCTTGACTTTTTTGTTGGCTGTCTTAACTTGGGTTGCTGAGGATATATATATGGCCAGACAAACTAAAATAGAAAAACTGTTTCTTCATGCCGCGCGCATGCTTAACTCTACGCTTGACTACGAGGCGCTGATGAAACTTGTTTTGGAGTTGACCGCAAAGGCGACTGACGCTGAAGCGGCAATGGTTTATAGAATTGACAACGATGTGGATATGGTCAGGGCCCGCTATTGTGATTGTTTTGAGCCGAAGGCTGACTGTGGATGTTATGAACCAAAGATAGAGTATTTCAAAATTCCAAAAGGCAAAGGAATTATTGGATGGGTGGCCGAAAATAGAGAGCCGCTTATTGTCAATGATGTTATCTCAGATAAAAGATTTTATAAAAAAATTGAGAGTCAAACTAACATCAATTTTAAATCGGTTCTTGTAATACCGCTTATCGGTCGTGGCCAGATGATCGGTGTGGTTGAAGCTATTAATAAAAGAAATGGCGTTTTTAATGATGAAGACCTTGATACTCTGGTTGGATTGGCTAACCAATTTGCCGTATCTATTGATAATGCCAATTTATATCGCGATACCAAAAGAGAGGCGCGCGATCGCCGTTTGCTCTATGAGGTCGGCAAAAAACTTTCCAGTACGCTCAAAGTCGATGAGGTCATGAAATTGATTTTGGGATCATTGCGCAAAGTTGTTGGGTTTAATGCAGGTGGCGTTTATTTGATTGATGAAAAAAAACATGAACTAAAAACTGCCTATTCCGAAGGATATGGAATTAAGGCTGAAGAATTTGCCGAACTGAAATTCGGTCAGGGATTAGTTGGCTGGGTGGCTAAATCGGGAGAATCGGTCATAGTTCCTGATGTTTCAAAAGATACTCGATATGCCAAAGTTCATCAAAAAACAAAATCTGAAATAGTTGCTCCTCTAAAAATTGATGGTCGCGTTATTGGCGTTATGACACTTGAATCAAATAAACTATCGGCCTATGATGAAAGGAGTCTTGAACTTCTTACAACATTTGCCAGTCAGGCGGCAATATCTTTGGAAAGAGCTATCTTGCATAACAAAATGCTGGAAAATAAACGATTTGAGGAACAACTCGCTATTGCCCGTCAAATTCAATTGACATTTTTGCCGAAGGATAAACCTGATATTGATGGATATGATATTTCCGGAGTTAATGTTCCTTCAGGTGAAGTTGGCGGCGACTATTTTGATTATATCAGAATTATTAAAAATCAGACCGGAATTGCTATTGCAGATGTTTCCGGTAAGGGTATTCCGGCGGCACTTATCATGGCTTCTTTTCGAGCATCGTTGATTGCGGAGATAAAGAATAATTTTGCCTTAAGAACTATTTGCAAAAAAGTTAATCATCTTCTTTACGAATCAGTTGAATTGGGTAATTTTGTTACAGCATTCTATGGTGTTCTTGATTCAAAAAACGATATTTTCACTTTTTCAAATTGTGGACATGATCGCCCGATTCATATCCAAAATAAGAAAAAAGTATCATTTCTCAAAGAGGGTGGCCCGGCGCTTGGAGTTATTCCTGATGCCGAATATGAGGAAAGACCAATATTTATTCGCTCCGGCGATATATTGTTTTTTTATACCGATGGTGTAACCGAAGCGGAAAACAGTAAGGGTGAACAATTTGGAGAAGAGCGATTAGTTGAAATCATCATAAAGAATAGTACCTTAACAGCTCGTGATTTACGTCTTAAGATTTATGAGGAACTAATGTCTTTTGCATCTACGGCTCATGTTTTTGATGATCTGACGATGATCGTCCTGAAGAAGATTTAATAATATTCTTTTACCAATAATTATTTTGATTTTTGCGCCGATTGATTTATTAATTGACAGGATGTGATTTATCATCTATTATTAAGAAATGTTCTTTTGTTACCCGGAGGTAAT
>JAAERC010000845.1 GCA_024230695.1 Candidatus Zixiibacteriota bacterium | reverse complement strand
TACAATTTGATTTCTGCGGAATTATTCTTTTCAGATTCTTCCAGCGCGACTACTCCTTTTGTGTATTCAACAGAATAATCAGTGCCGATATTTTTATCATCTATCAATATTGAATCTATTATCATACTACCCCAGTTTTTTGAAGTAGTCAGATGTTCACGTAAGCCGGCCTTGCCATCTAGATATGGTGAATCGGCAGAAGAATAGACATTAGGAAATAATTGAAATTCAAATGAAGATAATTTTTTATTTTCAGGTAATTTATACTCAACAACTCCACTAACTTGTTTTAGAGTTGTATCCAAAACTGCAGAAACTTTTAGCGTATCAAACGCCGAAGCATTAAAAAATAACAGAAACGAAACAAATAGTATTATTGCGACTTTAAGCAACATCATTTACCAGAGAACCAATCCCTTCAATACGAACCTCTATCCGGTCACCCGGAGTCATTGGGCTGATTCCCGCAGGGGTTCCGGTCAAAATCAAATCACCCGGATTAAGCGTCATCACTTTCGAAATAAATGAAACCAAAAAAGGAACCGGAAATATCATCATTGAAGTTCTTCCAGATTGCTTAAGATCACCGTTGAGGTATGACTCAATAGACAGATCTCCATAAGCAAGATCACTAATGACCCAGGGGCCTAC
>JAAERC010000844.1 GCA_024230695.1 Candidatus Zixiibacteriota bacterium | reverse complement strand
GTGCTTTTCTTAAATACAATTAACCGTGCTTAAGGGAGAATTTAACAATGACCAGATTTCGACTTTGGCATCTCAAAAATGTAATGCTTGCCGCAAACTTCTTAGCCAATCTCATCGGCGTTGTATTAATTGAACTTTTTCTGTTGAAAAACAAAGGATCGAATCCAGAAGAATTTCTTCAACATCCTGTGGTCAATATAGTCAATTATGGGTTTAACATTACTGCGTTTGCGTTCGTCTTGATAGCAACATTGATTTATGAACGACCCATCAGGGCATATTTAAATGCAAAATTTCATAAGTCATCGGCATCGTCAGCAACAAAGAGCCTCGCGCGGCAACGATTACTCAATGAGCCATTTGTGTTGATGGCGCTGAGCTTCAGTATGTGGGTTTTAGCCGCTATTGTCTATCCGGTATTGTATTGGGCCTTAGATATCGACAGATATTGGATGCAAAACGTCTGCTTCATGAGTTTGAGCACTGGTTTGATCATCGTGACCGTTGCTTTTTTTCTATTGGAGCATGTTTTACAAAAACGGCTGGCGCCTAATTTTTTCCCCAACGGTGGTCTGTATACCATCCCTAAAACCCTTCGTATTCGAATACATACACGGCTTGCGGCGCTTCTGTTTGCATGTAATATCATTCCTCTCATAAGCATATTTCTCATCAACCACCAAATTATCCTATTCCAATCAGAGCCGGCCAGAGCCTTGGATGTGTTACGGTCCTCAATCTTCATCAATGTGATCATTTTTATGATTTTCGGAAGTTTGATAGCCATACTGGTCAGCCGTAATCTCACCCTGCCCTTTGGAGAAATCATCCAAACCCTGCGTGGGGTAAGAAACGGTCAATTTGGTAAAAAAGTCCGGGTAACCAGCAATGATGAAATCGGATACACCGGTGATGTTATCAATGAAATGACAGATGGGTTGATCGAACGTGAAAAAATGCAGAAATCATTGAATTTAGCAAGAGAAGTCCAACAAAATCTTCTTCCAAAAAGTAATTTGAAGGTCAATGGTGTTGATATCGCCGGTAAAAGCATCTATTGTGATGAAACCGGTGGGGATTATTATGATTTTATATCTATTCAGGATGCTGATAAGCAGAATATTGGTGTGGCTATTGGCGATGTCTCGGGTCATGGTATTTCTTCTGCATTACTTATGGCTACGGTTCGTTCTTCTTTGCGGCAACGAGCATCTTTACCGGGCAGCACTGCCATGATCATTTCTGATGTTAACCGCCAGCTGGTAAAGGATGTTGAAGATTCCGGACAATTTATGACACTGTTTTTTTTATCTTTGGTTACTGAGTCGAGACAACTCGAATGGGTACGTGCAGGACATGATCCTGCCATTTTTTATGATCCTGGTTCAGACTCATTCAGTGAGCTTGGTGGATCAGGAATAGCACTTGGTTTGGATGGCGAATGGATTTATGAGGATAATAAGAAAACCGATTTTTCTAATGGGCAAATCATTTTTCTCAGTACGGACGGAATTTGGGAGGCACGGAACAAAAAAGGAGAAATGTTAGGCAAAGAGCCAATTCTAAATACAATTCGACATAACTCTTCTTTAGATGCAACACAAATTATTGATTCAGTTTTTGATACCTTGGATAAATTCTTAGGGGGGGAGAAGATAGATGATGACGTAACGTCTGTTGTCATAAAAATGTAAAAAAAGAAGGCCAAGTCTACGTTTGACCCTTACTTGAAATAATTTCTAACAACGAACATGCTACGGGTGAAACTGTATAAGGTTTTCGGTGTCGTGACCAACATCCGGTATACTGACATGAATGAGGAAGAGGTGATTTACTGGCTTCATGAACTATGCAGAAAGAGCGAAGGGGTTCATGCTGTAATGAAAGAAGATGCTAACCAGTCGAGATCCCCCACTGCCCTTCCAAAAAATCACTTTGAATCACTTTCGGATAGGCGTACCAAAAATTTGGCGGTAGATTTGGGTAAATTCACCTGGTTTTTAAAAGCCATAATAGCCATAATAAAGAGTACACTCAGTACAATTTTTGATGAAAACAGGAGAATGCTAAACAGAAAAAGGGCGAGCAGGATGGCAAGCACCTTAAGTAGCTTCTGTTTAAATAGTTTTATGGCCGCAATAATTCCGATC
>JAAERC010000843.1 GCA_024230695.1 Candidatus Zixiibacteriota bacterium | reverse complement strand
TTTAATAAATTTATCGGTCCCGATAATCTAACGGGTCAGATATTTGCAATTTTTGTAATTGTTATTGCCGCCGCAGAAGCGGTTGTTGGTCTGGCGATTGTGTTACTTCTGTATCGCAATTGGCAGGATATTGACATTGGCGCAATAAATATAATGAAGTGGTAAGATGCTGGAAAACGCTTATTTAATACCGATTTATCCGCTCCTCGCGTTTGTGATAATAATTTTCGCCACGCGCTGGAAAGAAAAATTATCCTCAGCGATTTCTATCGCGGCTATTTTAACCAGTGTTATCCATTCTATCTTTGTGATGGTCGCCGTTATTGGCCGTCATGGTGAACCGTTTGAAATATCTATTCCCTTTATTCAGCATGAACTGATAACACTTGAGACTGGTATCTTTATTGATCCGCTTACGGCGGTGATGCTTCTGGTGGTAACTATCGTTTCCAGTTGTGTTCAAATTTATTCACTTGGATATATGCATGGTGACCCTCGCTGGAGTCGGTATTTCTCATATTTATCACTGTTTACTTTTTCGATGCTCGGATTGATTCTCGCTAACAATTTCTTTTTGATATTTGTTTTCTGGGAACTGGTTGGCTTAACAAGTTATCTGTTGATCGGTTTCTGGTTTGAAAAAGATTCCGCCGCCAATGCTGGTAAAAAAGCTTTTATTACAACTCGGATTGGTGATCTTGGGTTTATAATTGGTATTTTGCTGTTGGCAACTTATGCCGGAACATTGAATTATCAGGAAGTGTTTGCCAAAGTTGCCGATGGTGTTGTCCCTGCTGGAGTTTTGACCATGATTGGGATATTTATATTTTGCGGGGCGGTCGGTAAATCGGCTCAGTTCCCGCTTCATGTCTGGCTCCCGGACGCTATGGAAGGCCCGACCCCGGTTTCGGCCTTGATCCACGCCGCCACAATGGTAGCCGCCGGAGTATATCTGGTCGCCCGTTCGATGACACTGTTTGTTGGTTCAGCCGAAGCCGCTATGACAGTCGCCGTGATTGGTTTGATCACCTCGTTTATGGCCGCGTCGATTGCATTAGTACAAAATGATATTAAACGAGTCCTGGCCTACTCAACGGTCAGTCAGCTTGGATATATGATAATGGCGCTTGGACTATATGGTTTCGATGTCGCCAAAGACCCGCATTCACATTCGGTTGGATATTTTGCCGGAACATTTCACCTGATGACTCATGCTTTCTTTAAAGCGTTATTATTCCTTGGTGCCGGATCAGTGATACATGCGGTGCATACAAATGATGTTCAGGAGATGGGCGGCTTATCCAAGAAAATGAAAATTACGACAATGACATTTTTTATAGCCTCGTTGTCGATAGCCGGAATATTCCCATTATCAGGATTCTGGTCAAAAGATGAGATTGTCGCGGCAACATTGGGGCATCCGATCTTTATGTTCTTTACGTTATTAATTGCCTTTATGACCGCTTTTTATATGTTCCGTCTCTGCTTCCTGACTTTCACTGGTAAGCCGCGTAATCAGGAACGCTTTGACCACGCCCACGAATCACCCAAGACGATGACTGTACCATTGATGTTTCTGGCCTTCTTATCTGTCTTTGCCGGATGGGTCGGATTACCATGGTTGTCGCATGGTTTCTCATCGTTTGTTTATACCGGCGAACTACAGCATCATGGCCCCAACTATATCTTGATGGTTGTCTCAACAATCGTGGCTGTCTCTGGAATCGGTCTGGCGTATACAATGTACTATAAAAAGAAAATCTCGGCGGATGGATTAATGAATAAATTCAAACCGCTTTATACTCTTTTATTGAATAAATATTATTTCGATGAAATTTATGACAAGATAATTATCAAACCGATTTTGACCTTTACCCGCATGATGTGGTGGTCCGATGCCAATATTATCGATGGTCTTGTTAATTTTATGGGTTGGTTGACGGTTAAGTGGGCCGATGCCAAGATGTTGTTTGATAAATATATTATTGAT
>JAAERC010000842.1 GCA_024230695.1 Candidatus Zixiibacteriota bacterium | reverse complement strand
TTGTTTAGTTCTTTATCATCAGAGAAAAATATAAGAGTATCACCGGTTATCTCTGATTCTTTCCGTTTGGCAATTGTTGAATCCAGCATAAGCAGGATATTTTTATTCGAATACATGATTGCCCGCCTCGATTCGGCTTCGGTATCCATCTGGATGATCTTAACGTCACCATCAGCATATCCGATTTCACTTACCGATTCAAAAGCGATAAAATCAGCAATGATATTAATCAAACGACTTGTATCTGGATAATTCAGGGTCAGTGTTGGTCGGCCTTTCATTCTAAACAGACTAGAATCGCGACTAAAATACGCATTAGGTCCGACCGCCATTATTGAATCTTTTTCAGAGATAATAACGACCTCATCACCGGTAGCGTATGAGAGTCGCTTAATGATATTGTAATCGACCTTATCGGCAGTTAATCTATAAAGAGAATCCTGAATAAGGACATTCCCTTTCAGGACTATCGTCTCTCCTTTTATCCAAATGGCAGAGTCGGCAAATAGCTTACCGTCGCCATGAGAAAACCGAGTTGAACCAGTAATATAAATTGTATCTTTTTCAAATCCCCTGACGATCTCAAAAAAATCAGAGTATTCAAGATTAATAGGTAATTCATCGGAACCAAAACATACTGTAAGTAATAACAACCAAACAAATATTGATTTTTGTAAATGATATCGCAAAATTATTTCCGATCAATATTCTTTTTAATCAATTCGACAAATTCCAACAAAGCAGTTTCCATATTATTTACTGGAATTCCTCCAATTTGAGCTATCGCCGGATTACCACCGCCTTTTCCGCCAAACTGCTTGATAAATGACTTGGTCAAAAGCGACGCGTTATGTTCTATTCCATCGGAAACAGATATAATCAGTTTATCTTCAATACTAAATAATACAATTGATTTAAACTCTTTCGTTATACTCAGTGCCAAATCCTTCAAGTTTTTAAAATCATAATCGGAATAAACTTTGGAAATTATTTTTATTCCGGCTGTCTCTGTGGCGTTATTTTTCAGATTCTGCAGTTGATATGGTAAAAGTTCTTTTCTGAGACGGCTGATTTCTTTTTTTAGGTCATCATTATAATCAGCAAGTTTTTTAATTGAACTTTCAATATTATTTATATGACAAGTAAAATGGTTACTTAATTCTTCGACTATTAAATGTTTCTGATAATAATCTTTGACTGCCTCAGAACCACAGAGAAAAGTGATTCTTGTATGTTTACGAATTTTTTCAACTCCGATGATTTTTAACAAACCGATTTCTCCGGTAAAGGCGCAATGTGTTCCGCCGCATGCGGTCAATTCAAAATCGCCGATACCAACCAATCTGAATACACCCTGGCGATCCGGGATCCTTCTTACTCCCAGATCAGCAAGTTTATCATACTCGTTATATGAAATAATCACCGGAAGATTTTGCAAAATAATTTCATTCGATTTATTTTCAACAGATTTTAAATCATCCTCGGTAAGTTTCAGAGTCGCCAATTCGATTGTTGATTCGGTGTCGCCAAGATGAGCTCCAACCGTATCAGCCGATGATAATCGTAGAAATGCCTGAGATAGAATATGCTGTCCCGTATGTTTACGCATATTGGCAATTCGGCAGTCCTTATCAACAACTCCAACTATTTTATCGCCAACAGTAGCATCCCAGTTTTCACACCAGTGAACTATCTTATCATTATCATCTGAATAAACACCGATGACTTTATTATTATCCAACGTCCCGGTATCAAAATTCTGTCCGCCCGACTCAGGATAAAACAGACTTTTATCTAAAATTATTTCATAGTATGACTTTTTTTTGACAACTGATTCAACTATTGCGTCAAACTCGAACAAATATGAATTATTTTGATAAAGTCTCTCTGTCATAATATTATTCCTATCTATATCCTATAATACAAATAATGAATATGGAAAGTTGCATCGACTACTTTTTTAAAATAATTATAAACCCAGTGTGACCTGTTCGGGTAGGAATCGGCCCTGATTCTTTGATCTGAATTCTTTTCCAAAACAAATCAAATACCAAAGTTTTTGTCCACTTCTGGTAAATGAGCAAATCTGAAACAGTACAAGCTCCAGCATAATCCCAATCAAACCACCGACTGAACCAACTACAAACAGCGCCAGCCACTCTGTTAATATCCAGAATATAAAAAATGGGATATATGTGACAATATACAGGATCAGAAGTTTTTTTAAAGCCGGTTTGAAATATCCGGATGCAGTAGTTAATATTTCCCTAAATTGTTTTTCAGGATATACAACCGCCGCCGCTCCGGCACAATCAGAAAATATTGAGGCGGCCAAAACAATTAATCCCAAAATCATTAATTTAAAACCGGTCATTATTACTACCGGTAATCCAACCAAATGCCCGGAAGCCATTCCAATAATATTCACAAAAAACATCCCGGCGAAAAGAAGCAGTACATACACAAAAGCCATCATTATCGTGATCTGAATATTAATATTAAAACCAAGTCCACATTCGGCAAAAAACTCGCGCCAATTTATTTTATCATATTGCCCCGAAACAAATAAATAATATAACCCGCCG
>JAAERC010000841.1 GCA_024230695.1 Candidatus Zixiibacteriota bacterium | reverse complement strand
TTAATTGCCGGTTTTGCAAAAGACCCATTTCCCGTTACATTAATGGTCGGCATTTTAGGTGCTTCGATAGCTATTATATCGGCTGCGATAAGTCTAAATCAATTTCAAGAGAATTGGACTGAATATCGGACTACCTGTGAATCATTAAAGCATGAGAAGTTTTTATATTTAACTAAAGCAGTGCCCTATCACGAAGAAGAGCCATTTCGTCTTTTTGTTCAACGTGTAGAATGTTTAATCTCAAAAGAAAATAGTACTTGGTCTAAGTATACCCAAGCAAATATTGAAAATGTTAAAACCACAATCGGTAAAGGATAGCCAATTTGCCAAACGATCTACTATCTGGTCTTGGCTCGATAAAAAGAAAAATCTTTGTAAGCTATCATCATGATGGGGATAAAGCCTATTATAATATGTTAATTCGGTCCGACCCAAAATAAATAATCAAATCAATCATTGCCCAAAATCACTTTTTGTTGGTCACTCCTATGATTAAGACGTTACGGCGGATGTGCCGCTGTGAATGAGTTTCTGACTGCCTGCAGCCCCTTGTCCAACCATGTGATGTATCAGATATCTTGACAAGCCGCTGGATGTTTCCTATTATATTTATATTCAAGCAGATATGTTGTTTCTCAATATACGCCCATCTCTTCTCTCTACACATGTCACACTCGACTGATTCCATGACGGGCGGAACAGTTGGAGATGTTCTGCCACCACAATTGGA
>JAAERC010000840.1 GCA_024230695.1 Candidatus Zixiibacteriota bacterium | reverse complement strand
CTGGGTCCTGAAATTCCTAAAACGCGAACCGGTTGAATATAGTCCCACATTTAAAAATAGAATCGCGATTTTTAATTGGTATCTGCTCACGTGGACTCTTTTCGGATTTGCGTTTTATTATTTTCTTGAAGCAGTCCTACCCAATTCAATCATTCCTCTAAATTATGCCATTGGAACCTATATCGCCGCCTATATAATTGGATACATTTCGTTTTTGTCCCCCGGCGGGCTTGGTTTCCGTGAAGGTGTTATAACCGCCCTGTTGACACCTTTTCTCGGAGTTGGAATAGCGGTTTCTATTGCCCTTATTCATCGAGTTTGGATAACTATCGCTGAGGCAATTATTTCGCTCGTTGCCCTTCTAACATATAGATTAGACAGCAAAAAGCCGGCGGAACGAGAAGAGCCGGAAGAACCAGAATAATCAAAAAGATCAATTACTGAACAATCTAAAAATATCCAAAAGAATTTTCATTTTGGGGGTTGCCAAAACAGCCTATTATATTATGTTAGAGGGCTGAATTTGAAATATAGAAAGGAGTGGTACT
>JAAERC010000839.1 GCA_024230695.1 Candidatus Zixiibacteriota bacterium | reverse complement strand
ACCACCTGCTTAAAAGGCAGATGCTCTACCACTGAGCTACACCCCCAAAATCATTATACGGGACAGCACATAATACAAAACCGTCCCGATTTGTCAAACGATTTTTGGTCTAATTTAGGCTATTTTTATAAAATTATGGTAGGTCTAAAAAGACTAAGGCAGAATCACAGGGATCCTGCCCTACCTAATTAATAAGCCTGTATTTTACTTAACGTCAAACAGCTCAACATCAAAAATCAGGGTAGCATTCGGAGGAATAACACCACCGGCACCACGAGCACCGTAACCAAGCTCGGCTGGAATAATAAGTTTCCGTTTGCCGCCGACTTTCATCGACATAACGCCTTCGTCCCAGCCTTTGATAACCTGACCAACACCAATTTTAAATTGGAACTGCTGACCACGATCGACTGAACTGTCAAATTTGGTTCCATCTTCCAAAAAGCCGGTATAATGAACCGTTACTGTCTGGCCTTTTTCAGGTGAGGCACCTTCGCCGACAACCTCATCAACATACTTCAAACCTGATTCGGTAGTAATTTCGTTTCCGTCCAAAACGTATCCTTCCTTAGTTTCGCCACCATCGGCTGTTGCAGTCGCTTCGGTTGTGGTAGTTTCGGTTGCCGCTGTTTCGGCCACAGCAGTTTCAGTTTTAGCTGTGTCATCGCCTTGGCAACCGGCCACGCTGGCCAAAAGCAACATAGCAAGCAATAATCTTAGAATCATAACTTCTCCTATAAAGTTTACTTGTTTGGGAGATATATATAATAAATAGACTTTGATTTGTCCAGAATTGCCTTAAAAAAACCGGATATGGCCTATAAGCGATATCCGGTCTGTAAACTATAATAGATTCAACAACTTAACCTTCTTGCAGGAGAAGTTTTTCAAACTCATCGACCAAATCTGAGAAAATATTGATGACATTTTCAAATGGTTCCGGCGTTGTCATATCAATTCCGGCTTCTTTAAGAATTT
>JAAERC010000838.1 GCA_024230695.1 Candidatus Zixiibacteriota bacterium | reverse complement strand
TGAACTTGCGGCGATGTCGCTTAATTATCAGGCGGGGTATCGTCTGACTCTTTATGAAAGAAGAAACTGGCAAACGGCTCTTGTTGAACCATTGATCCAATCACGTATCAGTGAAGAAACTCTTAACGCAATGTGGACTGCTGTTATCAATGGTGCCAAAAGATTAGTGCCGTATATCAAGGCCAAGAAAAAACTACTTGGGATTGATAAATTTGCCTGGTACGATCAGTATGCTCCGGTTGGCTCGTCGGATAGAACATTTTCGTTTACAGAGGCTGGCGATATTATAGTAAAAAATATCAATGAATTTAGTCCCGATCAGGCCAAATTCTGCCGGATGGCTCTTGATAAAAATTGGGTTGAAGCAGAAGATCGCCCAAACAAAGCCGGAGGTGGTTATTGCACCGGGATGCCAATCGCGAAAGAGGGTCGTATATTTATGACCTATAGCGGTAGTTTTTCAGAATTGGCGACTTTGGGGCATGAATTGGGTCATCTCTATCATGGTCATGTCTTAAAAAATAAACCGTCTTTTGCCAGAATATATCCGATGACCCTGGCAGAATCAGCCTCGATATTCTATGAGCTACTGGTCAAAGATGCCGCTTTAAAATCTGCCACTGAAAACGATGAAAAATTGATGCTTCTCGATCAACGTCTTCAGGACGCTCATACCCTTTTCTGTAATATTAATGCTCGCTTCCTTTTTGACAAAGCATTCTATACCGAACGAAAAAATGGTATGGTCAGTCGCGCCCGCCTTGATGAGTTAATGGTGCAGGCTCAGAAAGATGCCTTTGCCGGAACATTGGAGGGCGATGAAGCATATCATCCTTTGTTCTGGGCCTCCAAATTACATTTCTTCCTGACCGACGCGCCTTTTTATAATTTTCCGTATACTTTTGGATTTTTGTTTGCAAATGGCATTTATAATCTGGCCAAACAAGAAGGTCCATCATTTGCCAAAAAATATGACGCCCTGCTTACCGATACCGGCTCTATGACAGCAGAGGATGTTGCCAAAAAACATCTTGGTGTCGATCTAACCAAACCTGATTTTTGGAGCGGAGCGGTTGAATTGGCATTAGTCGATATTGATCCATTTGTAAAATTAGTTGATGATATAAAATAGACAACTATTAAAGCTAAACGGCTTTGGCTGTCGGGGATTTTCCCCGACAGCATTAAATAATCAATCCTATAGAATATTTTTTAGAACATCTGAATATTACCCAATAAAAAAAACCGGTCAATTCTGACCGGTTTAAAAGATATCTTAACTTATAATTCTATATCATCACAGCTATGGTCGAGGCAAAATTATATAAAATGGGACCGAACCAGAGTGTTCTCGAAATCCAGGATCTTCGCCATAAGTATGCTCATTGGAGGCGGCCACCGTGACCTGAATAGAATCCAATGTTTGAAGATCAACATCATTTGAAGTCGCCGGTGCTAAAGTACGGGCAAAAACCACAGTCCATGTTCTTGGCGAACTAAGGCTATCATATACTGATGCGGACAAAACATTCCAGCGGTCATTACGATCGACCATAGTGTATATTGATGTATCTATAGCAAATCCAGGCATTTTATATCCAGACACAGAATCCCAACCAATAAATGGACTGGCATCAAAATCATCTACATCGGAATAATACAGATATGGACCGGCAAAAGCAGTATCATCCGGATGCATCCATTCGGGGCGAGAAAAGAAACTACTCCAGTTTTCTCTATACGGCTGTTGAGGATTTATTCCCGCCTCAGGATCCAGGAAGTTACCTGCATCAGTCCACAAATTATCCTCGGCAAGAAAAGCTGGAGCCAGTCTGGCTGATTTCCAGCACCAGGCATCAACAAATCCACCGCCGGTTGTTGCCATACCATTAGCAACAGCATGACACATTGTCGCGCAATCGGCACCCTCATCGCCATTATCGCCGCCATCAAAAGCGATCATAAAAGCGTCTTCGCCGCCATTATAATTGGCGAGTTCAATATGTTGCCATAAACCGCTTCCAGTTGATTTAAGACCATAATTCCCCCAGATATCTGGAGTCGGGTCTTTCCACTTCGCCCAAACATATAGCATATCCGATTTTAAAATCACCTTCATTAAAACCGTATCTTTTATCATTTGAGAGTTTTGGC
>JAAERC010000837.1 GCA_024230695.1 Candidatus Zixiibacteriota bacterium | reverse complement strand
TCGATAATATACGTGAAGCTGAAAAACTTATGTCTTTTATCACCCAAAAGTTAAATAAATATGGACTTAAAATCGATCTTACCAATGTTGAACTCAAACTGGTGGATAGAAACCATTTGGCGAACCTTGCTCATAGTCGAACCAAGGATTTTTCAGGGTTTACAAAATTTATTGGCAAAAAAACTCAATATGAGACAGTTTCAACAAAATTTGAAATATTTATTCTTCATGGAATGCCCAAAGACCGTTTTAGAGCAACTATGGCTCATGAATTGATGCATGTATGGTTGTATAGTTATGCGCCAATGGATATGGACCCTGCTCTGACTGAGGGAAGTTGCAACTACGCTTCATATTTATTGCTTCAGAATGATCGAAGCAAAGAAGTTGCTTATATCCTCAGTAGTATGGAAAAGGATCCTGATATATTTTATGGCGATGGATATCGCCGTGTTAAAAAGTTAGTCCGTCGTCTTGGTATTGAGGTATGGCTGGAATATTTAGAAGATAATAAGAATTTCCAATCAGGATATTAATCGATTACTGTTGAATTTCGTTTAAATTTCTCATTTAATTTTTATTGCCTACCGTTTAACATATTTATATGTTTCAAATGGTTTGATATGTATATAAATAAGGATTTTAGGGAGGTTTGATATGATTTTCAGATTAATAGTTGGTATGTCCTTGCTTTTATTTCTACTGTTTTCTGCGTGCGATAATTCAGTAGTGTCACGAACCGATGTCGGCTGGGTATTGGATGAATTGTATTTCAATTCCGAATTGCCGAGCAATGTCAATATTATGTTTCAGGTGATTGATAACCAAAATAATTTTAATGGCAAGCCGGATCTGTTGATTGATGACTTTATGGTGTATGAAAATGGTGAGGAATACTCAGTTTCAGAATCATTCCCTGTTATCAGGAAAATGGAGAGTATTCAATATAAACTTAAAACCGTTTTGTTATTGGATAATTCTGCCAGCGTCGCGTCAAATATAAATGAAATTAAATCGGCGGCGATTGCATTGGTAGAAAATATTACTGTGAATCAGGAGTTTGCTATCTATAAGTTTTCCGATTCGGCATTATTGGTGCATGGGTTTACCAGCGATGTATCATCGCTCAGCGATTCAATAAATGCGATCGAGGTCGGTTCGGCCACTACTAATTTGTATGGTGCTACTATAACCGGGCTTGAGAATTGGGGCGATTACACATATCGTGATTCCATTCAACACCAAATTATGATTCTTTTCACCGATGGGCGCGAAACTCAGCACTCGAAATCATTACAGGACGCTCTTACCGCCCGTGGTGATAAAAACCTTATTACAGTTGGTTTGGGCAATGAAATCGATGAAAATGCCCTTAAAACATTAGCTACTAGAGGATACTACCATATTGATAGTATTAGCAACATCGTTGAAGTATTCACCGAAATTCAGGGAAATATTGTTGATTGGGCAAACAGTTTTTATTGGCTCAATTATATGAGTCCCTCCAGAGGAAATGCGAATTGTACCATAAGGCTGGAAATTGTTGGCAATGAAAATAAGTCTGCAACCAGATATATTGAAAATGTATTTTCGAGTGTTGACTTTTTCTCGGTGAACAGCGGATTGTATATAAATACTAGCGGAGAACTCCCATATGGAATAAGTGATACCGAAATAAAGATTGACAGCACCGTTAGATTAAAAGCGACTACCTATCGTCCAGCGAATCCACCGAGTTATATATGGCATTCTACCGATGAAACTGTAGTCGATATCGAGGAGAACAGCTATGACAATTCTTTTATATATATTGAGGGAGTGGGGCTTATATCTGATACAGCCTCAGTTATCATAAAAGATACGGCAAATGATCTGTATGATACGGTTCATGTAGAAATTATTTCAAATTAATTAGTTTAAGAGGTGTGAAATGAAATATGGCGCTCGTAATCAGATTGAAGCGAAAGTGACCGGTGTCCAAAAGGGTGGTTTGATGTGCAAAGTCAAACTTGAGATTCCCGCCGGATCGATTATGAATTCGGTGATGACTATTGAATCGGTCGAGGATCTAGGTCTCAAAGAAGGCGACAATGTCAAAGCTATTGTTAAGGCAATAAATGTTTTGTTAGTGCGGGAGTAAAATATGAATGATAAAGAATGGGATATTTATCTATCCGGTGAGGTGCATTCAGATTGGCGCGAAAAAATAGAAAAGGCGGCGTATAAAGAAAACCTTCCGGTGCAATTCTTTTCGCCCATCACCGATCATGAAGC
>JAAERC010000836.1 GCA_024230695.1 Candidatus Zixiibacteriota bacterium | reverse complement strand
TCGATAATATCTTTGAGACGGCAAGGTACTTTATTAAGCAGATATTCCGAATCGCCCGAACGAAATAATCTGCGAGTGATCTGCACTTCACCATATTCTGTCGGTAGACGATCTTTGGTGTTTTGGATCACCAAAGTGACCTCGGCCATCCCCAGCGGTTTTAAATCGCGAGTTCCATTAAATATAATTTCTTCCATTTTAGTACCGCGGAGAAGTGATACCTTTTGCTCACCCAATACCCAGCGGATTGAATCTAGAATGTTACTTTTTCCGCACCCATTAGGGCCAACCACGGCAGTGACACCGTTGGTCAGCTTGATGACGGTTTTATCTGGAAACGATTTAAATCCAAGAAGCTCTAATCTTTTAAGATACACTATTCCTCCAGTATCCCGGGAAACGGACTAATTTATTTTAGACTGTCCATAATCAATCAAACGATTTACGGTTTCTATCATTGATTTATAAATATTTTTTTCATCTCGTAAGTATCTGGTTTTTATTTCAAGGTTCAAAAACGGCTGACCCAAAAGATTGGCTTTGCCAACCCTTATTGCTTTCGGATAAGAAAGTAGTATTGCCTGAGCAAAATAGTTGATGTCAAGATTCATATCTAAAATCAAATTATATTTATGCTCATTGAGAAGCTCGATATAATTATCTCTTGGAAGTCCGGATATGGTCAGATGTTTGGCGGTTGGTGTTAAAATGTAATATCCTTTTCGTGGAAATATATCATATATCCTGCTACCGGGTGAGGCCAGAAGATATATCTGAGCCTTTGAAAAGGTCTTGGTAACATCAGGAAGTAGATTTTTGACCATAGTAAGTTCTCGTTGCTCGGGTGGCAAGCAGACCAGGACTGATTCAACTTTGGTTAAATCGGATGGGAGCGTTATATCTCCCGGTACAAATTTGTTTGCCATTAGCCGAAGTTTGAATCGAGCCATATAATCTCTAAAGTTCGCCAATATCCGGTTCCTCTGATTCCTCTTCTTCAATGATTTGATAATACTGTTGCTTGTTTACATTTGTAATCTCAAAATCTCTGATAGGTCGTCCGGTTGATGATAATGGTTTAAGTAAGGTGTCATTTAATTTGATTATCAAACCGTTAGGATTACCCGCCGATATTAAAAACTGCTCAAAAGCGGTAATTGTTCGATAACTTCCGGAATCCAGATTTCTATTGAGAACAGTATCACCATCGGACATAACCAAAAGCCAGCTTAAATCAGTAACATCGAAACGCAATTTCATTTCTGGTCCGACTGGCTTGGGAGGTATTATTTCTTCTGGTTCAATTTCAGTGGAAGAAGCAAGGCTATCCTGAACTGTTTCCATCGGGGTCTCTGCAATCACTTCAGGTGTACTATCGTTTGGTATTGATTCAGATGAACCATTGTCGTCTTTGTCACCGGAATTAAAAATATAAATTATTACAATAAAAATAATGATAACTATTGCAGCTATCCAGATTCCTGCTTTTGCCATTGAACCATTATTATTATTCGACTCAGTATCTTCAAGACCCTTTATTTCATCTTCAGTTGCCTCAGGTCCAAGAGCCTCCACGCGTTCAAGCTCCAAACTTTCGGCGGTAGTAACAACAAACATAAGCTCAGGATCTTGTCCCAACTCACGGGCATAAGAACGCGCAAAGAGATTATAATATACAGTGGATGGAAAATTTTCAACCAGGCCGGCTTCAATCGCTTCCAAATAACTTTCAGAAACCTTTGTATCCTTGGCAATATCTTTCAGGTCTTTTTTTTGCTCCAGCCTGAGGGCTTTTAGTTGCTTGCCAATATCAATATGATAGTTACCCATCGGACTCCTTATCTTTAATTATTCTGCCAGCCAACTTATCAAGTAATTTCATAGGCAGACCTATCACATTATCTAAATTTCCCTCAATTCTGTCAACTAAAAAACCGCCCACGCCTTGTATTCCATAGGCTCCAGCCTTATCGAGTGGTTCCCCTGATGAAATATATTCCAATAACCGAGGTTTTTTGACCTGATTAAAATAAACATCGGTTAATTCATAATCGGTAAAGGCCGAACCATTGACGTGTTGCAATGAAAC
>JAAERC010000835.1 GCA_024230695.1 Candidatus Zixiibacteriota bacterium | reverse complement strand
GGGATCAAATGAAACTTAGTCAACGCACTACTAAAATAATGCGAATATTTTTCACACCTGTTTATTTTTTATGCATTTGCGCATTTGTTTATTTGACAATATTTATTATTTCCATAATCTAAAACAAGGAGGGATAAAATGGAATTTGAAAAATACCTATTTCGGACTGCGCTCAACAGTTGGAGAATCGCTAAATATAGCGACGGGTCACGCGTTAAACTAATAGCGGAACATGATAAACGCGGAGAAGCTGAATCAATAGAGTTTGAAAATATTGATGAGTACGAGACCTGGATCGATAGCATCGTTGACGATGAAACAGCACTATATAATCAGGCGCTTGGAGTAAAATTAGTATTAGATGCATTAACAAAAGGAGGGATAAATGGAATTAACAAGAGATTTTTTAAGTGCTGAGGGAGTGGAATGGTTTGATGCTCAATCAGAATCAGACGTTATTAAAGTCCTGCAAAAACTGGACAAGGAGGGACATATGGATTGGGCAAATTGGTTTATAGTTCGTAATATGACCAAAAAGCAATGTATCTCCTATGCTATATTTGCGGCTGCACAGGTAATTGATATATATGAAAAAAGATATCCAGATGATAATCGTCCGCGGCAGGCCATTGATGCCGCTAAAAAATATTTAAAATATCCTTCCAGGAAAAATGCCGCGGCTGCTCATTCGGCTGCAGACAAAGCTGCCTCTGCTTATTATTTGGCTCATCCGGCTCATCCGGAATGTTATGCCTATATTGCGGCTGCGGCTTCTTATGCTGCTGCCGCGCCTTATTCGACTTCGGCTCCTTATTCGGCTGCTCATTCGGCTGCAGATGCATGGGCATCGAAATTGTCATGGGTGAGATATCCAAATTATGCAGTCGGCTTATTCGTTTATTATGCTGATGCCAAAAAAAAGATGCAGCGAAAAATATTAAACTACGGAATAAAATTAATTAGAGGAGGGATAAAATGAAATATGAAATGATCAGAGGACCAAAACCGGAAAGTCGGTGCAAAAATATTGGAGCGTATGGCAGCCGATTATATTGCAATTGTGGGTGCCAAAGACCACAGCCGGACGATCCCAAAATCAATTTAACCGATGTAATAGCTACCGGACGATCTAGCGAGGGTTACGCAAATTATATTTTATCACGCGACGGCATCGAATGCGGCAGCCTTAATACACAGTACTCCGCATTATTTATTGATGATCATGAATTTTTAGGTTGTGATCGGGAGGGACTGCAACCGCTGCTCCATCAAATATTTGATGGAGATACCAGCAGATTTCCGCATAATCGAGAACGTAGCGCCGGAGATACCATCGCTGAAACTGCCTGCACAGTTGGCCTAACTGAAAAAATTGAGATTGCAGAGCAAGACAATGGACACGCAAATCATACTGGATATTGCACCAGATGCCATAGTTATTGCTATGGCGATTGCATATCGTAACCTAAGCAAGGAGGGATAAAATGGCTACTGCATACGCAGAGGAAATTTGGCCCACGGTGCCCAAACCGGGAACCGTAGCAATCATAACAGAGCAAGATAGATCACTTGATAACGGGGCGACTTGGTATCTAACTAAATCAATCCGGGTTGCCTCCAGCGAAGATGAGATCTTCGATGGCGCACATCATGAAAACGGTCCATCAATAGGTGGTGGGTTTTGGGGCAATTGCAATGAGATTAGATCAGGTCATACATGTAGTTATTGCAGCCGGTTCGATGGGAAAAGATGGCGTTCGATGAAATAGAGATGAGGAGGGATCAAATGAAACTTAGTCAACGCACTACTAAAATAATGCGAATATTTTTCACACCTGTTTATTTTTTATGCATTTGCGCATTTGTTTATTTGACAATATTTATTATTTCCATAATCTAAAACAAGGAGGGAT
>JAAERC010000834.1 GCA_024230695.1 Candidatus Zixiibacteriota bacterium | reverse complement strand
TCAACAAAAAAGTTTATCTTGACAACTACCAGAGGGAGTGATATTGTCAGATTATGAAAAATTATAAAACACTTACAGGCATTATATTAATATCTCTTTGTGGGATATTTCTTTTCTCCTGCGGCGGCGGGAGCAATCAAGTCACTTTACAATGGTGGCATTTCTGGACAGACCCGGTTATCAAGCCGGTTATTGACAAGATGATAGCTGACTACGAAAACGCTAATCCGGGTATTAAAATTGAACAAACCGGTCTTACCTGGGGGAACGGCCACGAGAAAATAGTCATTGCTTTTTCTTCGGGAACAGCTCCGGATATCGTTGAGCTCGGTTCTGATTGGGTAGCCGAATTTTCCTATAGCGATAATTTAAGTTCACTGACTGAGGTTGTTGTAAAAGATAGCAATCAATTTTTAGGATGGACGCCCGGTATATATAATAATAATATTTATGCTTTCCCGTGGATACTGGGAACCAGAGTATTGTTTATTAATCGCGATTTGGCAACTCAGGCAGGCTATAATGAACAGTATTTTCCAACTAATTGGCAAGATCTTAAAAAAACCTGTAGTGACATTCATAAACTGTCAGATAATATATTTGGCTTTGGTTCAAATGCGGCTGAAAAACACCGGTTGTATAAAAAGGTATTACC
>JAAERC010000833.1 GCA_024230695.1 Candidatus Zixiibacteriota bacterium | reverse complement strand
TGTGCTGATAACACTTCTTCCTTTTGGACAACGGAATTGTCTTCGAGAATATTTCCATAACGATCTGTGATTTTTGTTATAAATCGATATGGTATTTTTATCCCACCATTAGGAAAAACAGTATAAGCCGAAATTAGCTCAATCGGTCTGACTTCGGTAGCTCCCATTGCAAGGGTCGGATATGGTTGCAAGGTAGAGGTTATTCCGAATTTATTGGCATAAAATATCGCCTGTTCAGGGCCAATTTTTAATATTAGTTTTACCGAGATAAGGTTTCGCGATTTACGAAGCGCATCACGTAGGGTCATTTCTCCTAAAAATTTAGAATCATAATTATGAGGACGCCAATCGGGTGCACCGGGGATTTTTAATTTAATAGAATTATCATAAAACAAATCGGCCGGATTATATCCATTATCAATCGCGGCAGTATATATAAACGGCTTAAATGATGAACCGGGAGTTAAAAGCGATTGGACAGCTCGGTTCCATTTAGATTGTTCAAACGATTTGCCACCAATTAAGGCCAAAACATTTCCGGTGGCATTATCAATAGATACACTGGCCCCCTGAATTTGCTCGTAAACTCTGATTGAATCAGTCAGCGGATCAGCCAGAGAATCGGTTGTATCGGGGATAGCATAGGTATATGTCGGATTGGTTAATTTATGCCTTCTCTCTAGCCAAGCCTGTAATGAATCGAGTTTCTTTTTCACTTCGGTTTCAACAACTTGCTGTAAATCCCAATTTAAAGTTGAGATAACCTGAAGACCACCGGAATAAAGCGCTTTCTCTCCATATGTTTTAAGCAGATATTTTCTTATGACTTCAGTGAAGTAAGGTGCTCGACCTGGCTCATCAACTGGGGGATTCAGACCTGAAGGAAGAAGAATAAGTGAATCATATTCCGTCTCGGTTATCTTTCCCCAATCATAGAATGAATATAATGAACGATTACGAATTCTAACTGCCGATTCAGGATTTTGAAAGACTTTTGCCGAATAACGGCTTGGCCCCTTAAAAAGACCAACTAAGAAAGCGCATTCGCCAACATTTAGCTCTTCAACTGATTTATTAAAATAGGTTCTCGATGCCGCCGCTATTCCATATGCACCCCAGCCAAAATAATATTCATTGAGATACATCTGAATAATTTCTTCTTTGGAATATGCGCGCTCTAGTTTAACGGCAGTCATTGCCTCTTTAATTTTTCTCTCAAGCGTTTGTTTTCTATTCAGGAAAAGCATTCGTGCCAATTGTTGCGTAACTGTAGAAGCACCCTGAGCAATTCGCCAACTAGTGATATTGATCAACATGGCGCCAACAATCCGTTTTACATTAACACCCCAATGATTCAAAAATTCTCTATCTTCAACAGCCATGACCATATCTATCATATGTTTGGGGATTTTGCTGTAAGGGGTCAGGACACGGTTTTCATTAAAATATTCCTGTAATAATCTTCCGTCGGCAGAATATATCTTTGTTTTTAAGGAAGGTTCTATATTATGAAGTTTAGTAAAGGAGGGCAGATCTTTTTGATATACATTATAAGTACGATACCCAACAATTATTAAAAATAAACAAATCAGAGAAAGCAAAACAATCAGCGATTTCTTTATTCCAAAATTTGCGATACGTTTACTTTTTAACACTACATTCATAAGGCCTAAGAAACATTCTTTTTATAATTCAAG
>JAAERC010000832.1 GCA_024230695.1 Candidatus Zixiibacteriota bacterium | reverse complement strand
GTTTTTCTGATTAATTATAAATACAAAAGTGGTCCGGCACCGGCTATCCCGGAATCGGCAAATATTAATGGTGATACAGAGATTGATATTCTGGATATAGTATTTCTGATTAATTTTTTATATAAATCAGGAGCAGAACCAACCTGTTTTTAGATATAATTTTAATATATATAAGCGAGTTATCTGTTTGATATTTTCAGGTAAACGGCAATAGCATTTATTTATTGGAGGAATGATGTTGAAAACATCCACAATCGTAGTTTTTTTAACCCTGACCTTTCTTATTGGATTAACATCAAACGTTACCTCCAAAGACCTTTCTTCGTCATCACTTCGACTTCAACTAACCGAAGATGAAATTGAAGTAAGAAAGCAAAAAACCAGCGAAACCCATAATCTCCGACAAATTGATCCGGAGGGAACAAAACAGATATCATATGAAGAATGGGTTACCCAACAAGGAACACCACGTCCTTTTTCTTCAAAGCAGGTCATAACATCATCACCTCTGCGAGCCGATTCAAAAATATGTGTCATAGTCAATAGTACTTTATATCCATCAATTGAAATCGCAGTTACACAATATGTAGCTGATCTTGTTTTAGAAGGATATTCCGTCGATGTCCATACAACCATCGGAGGAACTCCTCTGGATTTACGGGCATTTCTTCAAGGCGAATATGCACTGGGTGTGAATGGTTGTTTATTAATCGGTGACTTACCGATGGCATGGTATGAAGCAACGTGCGATTGGGATCCTCCAGATTACGAGCAATTCCCATGTGATTATTATTATATGGACCTTGACGGTAATTTTTACGATACCGATATCAATGGGATGTTCGACTTTCATGATGGAAATATGGAACCGGAAATATATATTGGTCGTCTGACCGCATCGCCATTAACGCTAAGTGGAGATACCGAGGCAAATCTGGTGAATAATTATTTTCGCAAAAACCACCTATATCGTACTGGCGGCTTGATAACAAATAACAGAGCATTGGCTTTTATCGATGATGACTGGGAATATGATGGAGAATATATAAACGATGGTCTTGAATACATTTATTGTCAATCAATTCTTTTTGATGAATCTGCCGAAACCGTAGCCGCTAATTATTTAGCAGAACTCGCAGTTGGTTATGAATTTGTTCATGTTTCTGTTCATTCCAATTATGTAGGTCATTATTTTGCCGCCCCCGGCGGTGGGGGCAGTGTTATGAATTCAGAGATATATAATCTGGACCCCCCATGCATTTTTTATCAGTTGTTTGCTTGTTCCAATGCTCGCTATGTTGATCCTAATTATATGGGCGGTTGGTATATTTTTGCCGATTCTTACGGATTGGCCGCAACCGGCACAACCAAAACAGGGTCGATGCTAAATTTCGATATTTATTATTATCCTATGGGAAATGGCGCTACAATCGGAGAAGCATATTTTATCTGGTGGGACCAAATGATTACCTGGGGAATTACTAATCATGATGTTTGTTGGTACTATGGAAATACATTATTGGGTGATCCAACTCTTAAACCAAGAGACCGCCAGCCCGTTGAATTATATGAAGCAGAGCTACCCTACTGCCTTAAAAATAGAAATTATTCATTTTATCTTGATGCTGACGGCGGTAGCGCACCACCCTATTACTGGCATATTATATCCGGACAACTACCAGATGGCCTGACACTTTACGATTCTGAGGGCAGAATAGCGGGTCAGCCAACTGAATCAGGGTTATTCAATTTTACCATAGTGGCAGAAGATATGTGTCGAAAGCTACCTCCAAATGATGAATCAGTATTCGCCGACACGATGGAATATAGTATTGGTATTGT
>JAAERC010000831.1 GCA_024230695.1 Candidatus Zixiibacteriota bacterium | reverse complement strand
GTCGCCGGTTTTGATGAGTGATATTACCAGTGCTTACAATGTGGCAAAAAATATTTACCATGAACCAGAGTTTAATGCTCTGTGTGGATTTCAAGAAGTAGAAATTAAAGCGATTTTAACTCAAATAGTGACAGAATGCGAGTTTGAGGAAGACAAAATCGACCAATCACTAAGCCTAATCCAAACGTTTTATGATGGCTATTGTTTTAGTAAATTTGGTTCCAAAGACATTTACAATCCCACTTTGGCACTCTATTTTTTGGAATCATTTCAAAAAGATTGTCGATATCCAGACCAAATGTTAGATGATAATTTAGCGATGAATTTGAGCAAACTTACTTATCTTTCTCGTTTACCTAATGGAAGAGCCATTGTTTTGCAAGCATTGAATGGAACACCGCCTTTGATTCTTCCAGTACTTGCCAATCGTTTTGGAATTGATCAGATGTTAAAAACGACTCAAAGTAGTCAGTTTATAATCTCTTTGCTTTATTATTTGGGTATTTTGACACTTGATGGCGAAACAGTATTTAGAAAATTGCGTTTCAAAATTCCTAATTTAGTGGTGCGAAAACTCTATGTGGAACATCTTTTTGAAATGCTGTTACCTCAACCGGAACGTGAAGAAGTTCGCTTATTGGCTGAAGATTTTTACCAAACTGGCGATTTGCAAGCGGTTTGTGATTTTATGACACAACGTTATTTTGAAGTGTTTGGTAATCGCGATTACATAACAGCGAATGAACTCACAATCAAAACTGCTTTTTTGACGGTACTGTTTAATGATGTTTGGTATATGATGGATTCAGAAACGGCTTGTAAACGGCGATATACAGATTTAACGATGCTTATTCGTCCCGATTTTCGTGACCTACCATTGTACGATTTTATCCTTGAATTCAAATATTTAAAACTATCTGAAGTTAAATTGAGTGGGGCAGAAGTTAAAAAACTTAATCAAACTGAATTAGAAGCCTTAGAACCG
>JAAERC010000830.1 GCA_024230695.1 Candidatus Zixiibacteriota bacterium | reverse complement strand
GAACCTGAACATATCCGGTTTCAATCATTTCAATTCCCGCCTGATATACTTTTTACACTGCTCTGTTTTGGGATTGGTAAAAAGTTCCGATGTTTCCCCGTCCTCAACCAGTGCCCCCGATACCATCAGAAGTGTTTTGCCGCCCATTCTTTTGGCCTGCTCGGGATTATGAGTTATCATTATAGCAGTCAGACTATATTCATTTATTAATGATAGAATCAAATGTTCAATAGTCTGAGATAAAGTAGGATCAAGCGATGCTGTTGGTTCATCGAGCAACAAGATTTCGGGTTTTAAAACAAGTGAGCGGGCAATCGCAACTCTTTGTTTTTCTCCAACCGATAATTCGGAAACATCTTTATTAATGAATTGTGAATCTAATCCAACTTGTTCCAAATATGATTTTATTTCATGTGGAGTACAATCTGATATGCAATATTCCAAATTAGAACCAACCGTCCCGGGGAACAAATAAGTCTCTTGAAATATCAATGAGATACATTCTCGTAACCGGGTCGGCTGATAAGACTTAAGAGGTTTGTCCTGATAAAATATCTCACCTTCTGAAGGGTCATCAAGTCTGTTTAATAGGCGCAGAAATGAAGTCTTCCCGGCACCCGAGGGGCCGATTATATTATAGATATTTCCTTTTTCAAATGAATATGAAAAGTTCTTAACTGTATATTTTGAATTACCATTTGCCTTTATCTGATGAGAGATATCTCTGGTCTCTAAAATAATTTTGTTCTTGCTAGTTGACATTAGTGATTTATTTTTTTTCGCCAAAATATAGATGGCGACCTAAAAGGTGGACATATTCTGACCAACCAGAATTCTCATTTTTCTCACGAATCCTATTAATAGCACCCATCTTTGAATCCAGTTCATCGGCATAATATAATATAAACGCCTCTGGAATCTGCGGTACTACTGGTGAAGCAAAGTCAATTTGACCATGATGAGACAATATCAGATGCCTTAATTTCATCAACAATTTTGGTGGAAAAGCTTCAACAGATTCAGCACGACTGGCTAAAACATGATCAGCCCAGCTAATATGCCCAATAAGCCGGCCTTCATCGGTATAATCTATAAACGATGTTATTTTATATTGAGATAATTTTCCCATATCATGAAACAAACCGCCAAAAATCAATAAATCGCGATCTATAAAATCATATCTACGGGCGATGCCTATACAAAGTTCGGTAACATTGATCGAATGTTCGGCCAAACCGCCAATATATGAATGATGCCAGAGTTTTCCCGCCGCCGCTCTAAGATAGGCGTCAAAAAAGTCATCATCATTCCAAAATGATTCCATCAATTTTGATATATGGCTGTTTTCAACCTTTTCAGATAAACCGATCACCTTATTTTTTAACTCATCAATTGTAAAAACCGAATGTGGCAAAAGATCGGCCAGATTATATTCCTCATCTTTGGCCAGACGCATCTTCTGGACTTGTAATTGGTTTTTGCCCCGATATTGTTGAACATTCCCTTTTACCTTTACTACCATTCCTTCTTCAAGATCATCAAAGGCAAAACGCTCCGGTTCCCACCAAACACCGGTTATACGTCCTCCGGAATCTCCAAACTCAAGCGATAAAAACTTTTTTTCGTTATATTCT
>JAAERC010000829.1 GCA_024230695.1 Candidatus Zixiibacteriota bacterium | reverse complement strand
TGGTAAGACATTTTTTTCCTTCCCATTTAAAGGACTATGCGTATATTATTGTGATATTGGAATAGTCCTTTTAACTTGTACAGCAGTTTAGCGAGGTATATATGCCCGATTTAGCAGTAGGCGGTCAGGCCGTAATAGAAGGTGTTATGATGCGGTCGAAAGATAAAATTTCGACCGCAGTCCGTTTACCATCCGGTGAGATCGTCGTCAAAACGGACAATTATAAATCCAAAACAAAAATGGCCAAAGTATTTGGTTGGCCAATCATCCGAGGTGTTATTACATTTGTTGAGATGCTGATAATCGGTATCAAAACACTCAATTTCTCTGCGGATATTGCCGTCCGCGAAATCGAAAAGGAAGAAGCGATTGCTGAGGGAAAAGAATATAACGAAGAGGAAAAAAAATCCAACAATCTGATTTTAGTTGGAACGGCTATTTTCGCGGTAGCTTTGGGTATTGGAATATTTTTCTTCCTGCCACTTGCTATCTCGACCTGGTTCAATGTCGACAAAGACGCGATTGCCTTCAATTTGGTATCAGGACTTATTCGGGTCACTCTTTTTGTACTGTATGTTTGGGTGATTTCATTTTTTGGAGAATTTAAACGCGTCTTTCAGTATCATGGTGCCGAACATAAATCAATATACGCATATGAAAACGGTGAAGAACTTACGGTTGAAAATGTGGGACGATTTTCAACTCTACATCCAAGATGCGGAACAAGTTTTATATTAATTGTC
>JAAERC010000828.1 GCA_024230695.1 Candidatus Zixiibacteriota bacterium | reverse complement strand
CTTGCGGCGGGATGAATATCAATTTTGATATCGGAACCATCTTTTGTGAAATACATCATTTTGATAACATTGGCATAATAATAAAGAGCGACAACTGAGGTCAAAAGACCAACAATCACAAGCCAGGTGTAATCAGCCTGAATACCGGCGGCAAAAACCATATACTTAGCGGCAAATCCACCAAGCGGAGGAATACCGGTTAATGACAATAAAAACACCACCATACAGGCTGAAAGCGCCGGAGCTGATTTGGAAAGACTGGCATAGCTACTGATACTGGTGGAACCGGTTTTATCTTCAAAAATCGTGGCAACAGCAAAAGCACCCATATTGGCGAAAAGATACATAAACATATAAAATCCGACCGAGGCAATTCCAAGTTCTGAAACCGCGACCATACCGATCATCAAGTATCCGACTTGAGCAATCGATGAAAAAGCAAGCATTCTTTTTATGTTATGTTGCCTGAGAGCGGTAATATTGCCGACAATCATAGCCGCCGCGGCCATCACTGCAACAATTATCCCCCAATCAAGCGGTTTCATAACCGGGTCGGAGAAAGCAATCAGACCATGTACAAAAATACGTGAAAAAGCAACTACCCCAGCCGCTTTGGAGCCGACTGATAAAAATGCGGTAATCGGGGTCGGAGCACCCTGGTAAACATCTGGAGCCCACATATGAAACGGTACCAATGACAGTTTGAAGCCAATCCCTGCTATTATCATCACTATCGCCAAAATCAATCCAGGACCAATTTTCCCGGCTGATAAGAAAAGCAGGGAAAGATTAATTTTTATCATGGTTAAATCAGTCGATCCGGTGAATCCATATAACAGCGATAAACCATATAGCAAAATGGCCGATGAAAATGCGCCGACGATCAAATATTTCATTCCGGCTTCAACCGAAATCTTGCTATCCTTATAATATGCCGCCAGAACAAATAAAGGAATTGTCGTCAGTTCCAAACCAACATAAAGAGAAATCAATTCATTGGCCGATGAAAGAAACATCATCCCAACCGTTGAGAGCAGAATCAATCCGTAATATTCACCGCGGTGATTCTTTATTTTATCTTTGGCCAGTCCAAACGATGAGCCAACCGCCATAAACGCCGAACCGAGGAAAATAACTTTGAAGAACAGCGAGAGAACATCGGAACTGAACATATTGTTAAAGGAAATACCACCGTGGAAATTATATAACAAAACGGCAGTAATGGCCAAACCGGCCATAGTCAAATATCCAACTGAATCTGAGCTCCGTCTTTTGGTTCCAACATCAAAAATAATTACGAATAATGCCCAGACAAACAGGAACATCTCCGGAATAATCAGTTTCAAATTGTAATCAAACGTCAACGTTTCCATAAAATCTACCGTGCCATCAATTGAACCAGATTCTCAATTGTAGCTTCCATAATATCGGATAAAGGAGCCGGAAAAACTCCGATAGCGATTGTTAATAGAGCCAGCGGACTAACAATAATCAGTTCTCTTGTGTTTATTTCTGTTAAGCCGCCCCATTTTTCTTTGTTAAATTCACCGAGGAACATCCGTTGCACCATTCTCAGCATATATCCTGCGGTCAGCACTACACCTAAAACGGCCAGAGCCGTAATTAATTGAAAATGCGGGATACCACTGGCAAAGGCTCCGACAAAGACCATAAACTCAGACACAAATCCGGACATACCGGGCAAACCAAGCGAGGCCATCGAGAACATGACCATCAAACCGGTATATATTGGCAATTTTGCCCCAAGTCCGCCAAAAGCGGCGATCTCACGAGTATGAGCCCGGTCATATAATACTCCGACCAATAGGAAGAGTGCGCCGGTTATCAAACCATGACTGATCATCTGGAACATACAACCAGTTATCGCAGTTACCGATGAAAACGCGCCAAGCGAGAGCATACAATAACCCATATGTGAAACCGACGAGTATGCCACCAGTTTTTTTAAATCTTTTTGTGCCATTGAAACCAAAGCACCATAGATGATACCTATCAGACCCAGAATCGCTATTGGTATGGCAAAATATTGTGTTGCGTCGGGAAGCATCGGCCATGAAATGCGAAGCATACCGTAGGTTCCCATCTTAAGCAAAACGCCGGCAAGAATCACCGATACAGCGGTTGGTGCCTGCACATGAGCATCCGGGAGCCAGGTATGAAACGGCCAGACCGGGACCTTGATAGCAAAAGCGATGAAGAAAAACACAAAGCAGAACAGTTGCAGACCGTGGGTCAAAAAGTCGGGGGCCGTTTGGACCAGTTCTAACATATTCAGTGTATGTGGATCGGAACCAAAATAGAGAACAAGTATCGCTACCAGCATAAAGATCGAACCAAATAATGTGTAGAGGAAAAACTTGATCGCGGCGTATTCTTTACGAGGTCCGCCCCAGATACCGATTAAGAAATACATCGGGACCAGCATCACTTCCCAGAAAACATAAAACAGGAAGAAATCAAGAGCGCAGAAAACGCCCATCATACCTGTTTCGAGAAGCAGGAAGAATATAAAATATTCTTTCACTCTAACAGCAATGTTAAACGAGGCTACAATCGAAATAAATGAAAGCAGTCCAGTTAAAGCCAACATCGGAACCGAGATACCATCAACGCCGAGGAAATAATTAGCATTGATCAATGAGATCCAACGTAGCGGGCCTTCCATATAATAGAAATCAGCTGTCTGCGAAAAATTGAAGAAATAATCATATGTCAACCAGAATGATAGCACCATCGGGACAAACGAAAAGAAGGCGGAGGTCCAACGAATCAGGCCAAATTTATCCTTTGGTAAAAACAATAGGAAAACAGCGCCAATCAGCGGAATAAATATCAAATAACTAAGAATTGGAAAATCCATATTTTTATTCTCCTAACCTTCTGGTTCGGTTTCAACATTCACCTTTGACGGGGTATTTATCTTAGTCAGGAAGCGGGCCAAAGCCACGATAACAACACCAATAAGATAATACAGGAATCCGTCAGGGGTAACTCTATAAATAATGACTCCGACAGCGCAGGTGATTATCACCAGCGTATAAAACTGTACAAAGCCGTTTTGTACGTATTTAAACAGCCATGAGGCGGCCATACAGATCGCTCCGGCGCCATTAACAGCACCATCAATAATATATTTATCAAACAACATCTTGGCATCGGCCCACTTAACCGTCAACCAACCCATAAAATTAACAAGACCATCGATAATATTGGCATCGGACCACCACATCATGCGGGTAAAGGTCAAAATCGGTTTGATAAT
>JAAERC010000827.1 GCA_024230695.1 Candidatus Zixiibacteriota bacterium | reverse complement strand
TTAAATGCCCTGCGAGATATTGTTAAAAAACATAACCTCTATCTTTTCGCCGATGAAGTCTATAAAGAATTCTGTTATGATGGAATGGAATACATCTCTGCGATGCATCTCGAAGGAATAGAAGATAATGTCGTGATGATAGATTCTATATCAAAACGATATAGCGCCTGTGGAATGAGAATTGGTGCTATGATCTCTAAAAATAAAGAAATTATCGGTGCCGCGTTAAAATTTGGACAGGCTCGTCTCTGCCCTCCCGCATATGGACAAATTGCTGGGGAAGCCGCAATAGACACACCAGATTCATACTTTGCCGAAGTTCTCGATGAATATATTAAAAGACGCGACTTGGTTGTTAAAACCTTAAATAAACTGGATGGAGTCAATTGTCCGATGCCGCATGGTGCCTTTTACGCCGCGGCAAAATTCCCAATTACTGATGCCGATCATTTTTGTCAATGGCTCCTTGAAGAATTTGAGTATAAGAATCAAACAGTTATGCTTTCGCCGATGACAGGTTTTTACTCGACCGATGGTTTGGGCACTGATGAGATCAGAATTGGATATGTTCTGAATGTTGACGATCTGGCTAATGCTTTGGAATGTATCGATGAAGCCTTAAAAGTGTATCCGGGAAGAAAAAAATAAATGGGCCAATTAGATTATTATGCCGGTATTGATATCGGTGCGTCAAATATTAAATATGGTCTGGTTGATTCAACCGGTAAAGTGATTTTTCGTGAGATAAAACCATCTCATGTCTCTAAAGGTGCCAAACCGCTTCTACATGTAATTACAAATATTGCCGAAAATCTGTTATTACGGGCGGCTGAAGATGATATCCCTATTAAATGGCTTGGAGTTGGAACACCGGGAGTGGTGGATATTAATACCGGAAAAGTTATCGGGGTCAGTCCTAACATCCCGGGATGGGTTGGGACCAAATTGGGTTCGCATCTGAAAGAGTATCTAAACCTGCCAGTATATGTTGATAATGATGCCAATTCAATGGCCCTA
>JAAERC010000826.1 GCA_024230695.1 Candidatus Zixiibacteriota bacterium | reverse complement strand
ATTTCAGTTTTACCCTTGATGGTGATTATGATGAGGGGCCAGTCCTGGTGATGGCCAAAGCCGGTCCCAACTCGAACACTGCTGTGATTACTGGCCCAGTTGATCCCCAGTGCTCAGATTCAAATCCTCCTGTTCCAGAAATTTCCACTATTATCATGCTGAGCCTTGGTCTTGTGGCGCTTGGTGGCTTTGTATTGGTTCGACGGCGAATGCAGGCTACCGTGTCCGCCTAACGATTTGTAGATAGTTATTATCCAAAAAGGGGCACAGCATGCTGTGCCCCTTTTTTTATCATTCCCTGCAAAATTGGGAGAACTTCATATACGCCTCTAACTTCAGAGTGATGTGTACCTTGTTGTGTATAGCGGAATGTGTCAATAAATTAACCAATTCGTATGTAACAGTACTAAATCTGGTAAAAATATTTTACCAAAAGTTTACCAGTCATTTACCTGTATTGGGGTTGTATTAACCGAGATATTTACCTACGGATGATAAAGTCTATTCATAAAGAAAATAATAATTATCAAGAGGAGGTATATAATGAATGGAGCAACATTGGACAAATTGAGGAAGCTGACATTAGCTATTATCATGTTAGCT
>JAAERC010000825.1 GCA_024230695.1 Candidatus Zixiibacteriota bacterium | reverse complement strand
TGGTCGGGTGAACATGGTTATCCCGGCGATGGCAATTATCTTGATTTTCATAAAAAAAGATTTCCGGGAGGTCATCGTTATTGGGCGGTAACATCAGTGAAATCTGATTTGGCTGATAAGAAAGAGTATAATACGAAAAAAGCACTTTCCAGAATACCCGAAAATGCCGCTCATTTTACTGAGAAAGTCGCTGATATTTTAAGTGATTATCATAAGGAATCCGGCCGCGCCGGTGTTCTTATGGCACCATATGACGCAGAATTATTTGGTCATTGGTGGTTTGAAGGACCGCACTTCTTAAAAGAAGTAATAAAGAATATTTGTGATAACGAGTCTATCGAAAACACTTTTTTAAGCGAACATCTAAATCGTGTTAAACCGACCGAAATTATCTCGATCCCAGAAGGAAGCTGGGGAGAAGGTGGACATCATTATATTTGGCTTAATAAAGATAATGATTGGACCTGGAAACATATTTATAAGGCCGAAGATAAGATGTGCCAGTTGGCTCGGTATTATGAGGACAATAAAAATAGTGTCGATTCGGAAACAGTTGAAATATTAAAGCAGGCGGCTCGGGAGTTGATGCTTTTGTCGGCGTCTGATTGGCAGTTTTTAATTTCAACCTGGTCAGCCAGAGATTATGCCGAATTAAGATTATCTGAACATTATTCTGATTTTAATAAACTGGCAGAATTGGCGGATAAAAAGATCAATGGTGAAAGTATCTCTTCAGGTGATCTTGAATTTTTGAAGGACTGCCAAAAACGGGATTCACTTTTTGAAGAGATAGAACTGGGTTGGTTCGCGAGTATTGAATACCCAATTTAGTATTGCAATTTTTACTTAAGCAATAAATTGATA
>JAAERC010000824.1 GCA_024230695.1 Candidatus Zixiibacteriota bacterium | reverse complement strand
TCTTAGTGAAGGCATTAAAAGTTCAAAAGTTGTTTTGGTTCTTACCGAAGGTCATAAACGTGAAGTTAAACAGCTTCTTAAGGCAGTCGGTACTCCTGTTCGTGATTTATGCCGGATCGAATTTGCCGGGTTGCGTAATGAGCGGTTAAAACCGGGACGCTGGCGTTATCTGAATCATGATGAGGTGGCTGGTCTCAAGAAACTTGTTGGTCTGTAGATTTTTCTACTGACTATTCAGTCTTTATTATTGTTCAGTTTGGCATAAAAAATACCCATCAGAATATTCTGATGGGTATTTATGTAAAATTCAAAAATTATTAATTGTTATTTTATTTTTTGTGCTTCTTATGATGTTTCTTTTTCTTATGATGTTTGTGTTTTGGACCTTTATCATCGCAATCATCATCATTATAGCTACTGGTGTCTTCATAATCACCATCGTAAGAGCAAATCTGTCCGCCATTTCGGCTATATCCATCGATAACTTCGAAATCACCAAAGACCATACCGATTTCAAGAGGCTGTGAACAGCTGGTATGAATTTTAACATTCATTTCGTTTTCAACATACACTTCGATTTCAGTACCCATCGTTCCTTTTTTGTCATTGCCCACAAAATTGAAAGTCTCATCTGGGTCGACCATTCCGGAGAATAATACCATATGGTCCTTTTTAGTGTATATAGTGACTTCAGCAGAAGTATCACCGAGATACTTAAATGTTAACTCAGTGATTTTACCATCACAATCGCCACAATCAGGATCTTCAGGGTCTCCGCCCGGGCCATTATAAACACAGATTTTTCCGCCATTACGGCTGTAACCATCAATAACTTCGAAATCGCCAAAAACCATACCAATTTCAAGAGGCTGTGAACAGCTGGTATGAATTTTGACATTCAACCCATTATCGATATATACTTCAATCTCAGTGCCCATTGTTCCATGTTTGTCGTCGCCTATGAAAGTGAAGATTCCGTCTGGATCGACCATTCCTGAGAATAAAGTCGTATGATCTTTTTTGGTGTAAATAGTGACTTCAGCAGAAGTATCGCCGAGATACTTAAATGTTAATTCAGTGATTTTGCCGTCACAATCACCACAATCAGACTCAGGTATATACAGTCCGGCATCTAATGTTTTGTTAGATTCGCCGGCACCAAGTGTTGTACAGATAGTTATTCCGGTATTCAAATCGGCATCACTATCCATTGCATCGTCACCAATATCCTGCATAGTGAATTCAAAGCCTGCAGGTTTTTCAAATTCAACATAATAGTCACCAGGCATCAGATCGGTAAACAAGTAAAAGCCATTTTCGTCGGTAGTGGTAGTAGCCATAAATTCGCCCTGGCAATTATATAGATTGACTGTACCGCCAGAATAACCGACTTCGCTGTCGTCCTGAATACCATTGAAGTTATCATCGATCCAGACACGATCGCCAAGTTCGGCCAGTTCTGGTTCGCTCTCTTCAAACTCAAATTTAACAAGTGATTGTTTTTTGGTGCTTGCATACCATCCGGTAAACAGAGCGTCTGACATACCGTTATTAGTGTTGGCATAAAATTCCCAAATGTAGGCATCGGCGATTGGCAAACTTGTTTCACAAACAACACCGGCCGCGGTTGAGTAACAAACCTCAAGATATGGATTGTTCTCAGCATTTTCACGACTATTGTATTTGGAGTATGGTGACATCTCTTCATTCTGCATCATCACAAAACCAAAGTTGTCTGTACCGTCTAACCATTCTTGGACCAGAGTAGTTAGGTCTACTGAAGTCCAACCAATGTTGGCAGCGACAAATGTACCATAGCTGGTTGGAGCATAGGTTGAACCAAAACTGTTAAAAGTAACAGTATATTCGTCCCAATCGCTGGTGACTCGATAAAAGTCAACAGTTTTGTTGCTGGCAACGGTAGCATAGGCATAAAATGTTGCCGATTCCAGTGTCGCACCATCTGGAATAATGATCTTGGCTGTTCCAGGTAATCCGATTGTCGAAGCACTTTGTTGTTCGACCGGGCTGGAGTTGTTTTCACAACCAATGACAAATAACCCCAACACTGTAATAATCGTCAGGATATTAATCAGTCTCATCATTGAGGATTCCTCCTTAAATAGGTTTTAGAATGTATCATATTACTTTAATTTACGCTTTTCATTCATAATCATTTGGATAAACTATATTCACTTATTTTTGTAAGCAATAATCGCGCCGGAACTTTATTATATTATCTGTTGTATTACAATGGGTTAGTGGATAAGTTTTTTTGTATGCATGCAAGGAGATGCAACTTCTATGTTTGTGATTGCAGGAAACCATAAATAAACCACTTTATCAGAATAAAGAAGATTTCAATTATATTTACTCTTTAGGTACTATTCATTACATATTCACCGCTTACATTAAATAAAATATCATATAGTCATTGACAAGATTTCATTCATATTATATGTTTAAATAATACTACAAGCTTGATAAGCTAATTTACATGTGAGTTATTCTACTTTTATTTAGGGGCAGATTTTGTGCGCAGATAATCCAATTCGCAAAAGTTTTAATAAAGTATGTGGATTGTTAATTGTTTTTCTTTTCGCTTCATCACTATGGGGTCAGGAATTGATTTATCCTGAAAATTCAAATATTTCTGTTACATATTCTATCTCTGAATTGATAGTTGAGACCGGAAACTCATTAACCATTACTCGAACGATTACCAACAATGAGTCATTTCCTTTAGCAAATTTATATGTTAGTGAAAGCCTTTCGCCAGAGCTTGAATTAATTTCCTATTCTATTGATATAAATGGTACAGTTATTCCGTTCGCTTACAGCGGCGGGTTAGAGGATGAGATCATTGCCGGTTATAATTCATTTTATTGGGTAATTGATGAACCGATTACTGGCGATGTCTTAAATCGTAATTTGATGCCGGGTGAAACCTTAAATCTTGAGTACAGTCTCTCCAGTACGGTATCTGGCTCATATGCCGTAATGTTTCACACTACCTGTTTCTATGGTGATGGCACTGGATATTTTGCCGTAGGTGATAGTACAAGTGTTGCATTTGTTTCTGATCCAGAGTGTGGTGACACTAATAGTGATGGGGAAATGGATATCCTCGATGTTGTCTATTTAATAAATTATAGATACAAAAGCGGCCCTCCTCCCGATCCGATGGAGTCGGGCGATGTTAATCATGATGGTTCGATAGATATTCTTGATATCGTATATATAATAAATTTTGTTTATAAGTCTGGTCCGGAACCTTTGTGTCCCGATCCCTCAAGTTTGTGATTTTTCCTAGGAATGATTTAGAGCCGCTAACTATTTAAGGAAAAGTATTTTTCCATTAAAACTTTCCGACCCTGATGATAATCTGTAAAAATAAATTCCAGAACCGGTGTTATAATCTGGTTTCCAGACTATTACGCTTTGGTCTCTGATGTCAGAATGTTTTTCGGAATGAACCTTTTTTCCCAAAATATCATAAATATTAAGATCAACTTGTTGGTTGATATGGTTTTCATTGGAATACCATATTTTTACCGCCGAATTAAACGGGTTTGGATAGGCATGGCCAGTTAGACTGCTTGAGGATGGAGTATTATTATTTTCATTCTCAATATCAACTGATAGCAAAAACTCAATTTCTATCTCAGCTGAAGTAGAGAAGAATCCTGAATTATTTCCGGAAAATATAGTTGTATGTATCGGCAAAGTAATTATTCCGGGAGAAGAGCTGACAATTTTTACTTCCAGTAGAATACTATCTCCAGGATTTAATATATTAGTAACCGATTCGCTTTCTAATGGAGAATCAATTACCCAATGGTAGGCATTATATCCATTGATCACACCGTTGGAAATTGGTCCCAAAAATAGATAATCTATGTCGACACCTTCAATAGATGCATTATGACCGACCACTTCAAGCTCATCAGGGATGTTTTCAGAAAAATAAAGACTTTCTAAGTCAAAGTCCTCATTGTTTACTACTGTTCGAGAAATTATCAAAGTATCGGCAATGCTGATCTCGGTACTGTTAACTGAATATGAGCTTAAAATATTACTACCTGACGGATAAGTTGTTTCCTGGGAGTTCGCGGACATTGCCAGAAATACAATAAAAATCATAAAATAATTGTAAATCTTCATAATATAATTCTAATCGGTAAATAGAATAAAATGCTCACATATTTTTGGTTCAATTATTGTTCTTCTTTATAAACTTATAAATTTAGGAGAAAACTCCATAAAATTATCTATTTGATGTTTAGGTACCTGTATATTTCTGTAACAAAAGTCTCTTCAAAATGTTTCAATGCCTCCAGATTATTTGGAGAAGAATCGCAGATTATTCGAACATAGGCTCTATCGGCAGGCTGAAGAGTTAATGATGATAACATCAAATATAGTTTGTAAACGTAATCATTTGATGTTTCGCCATATTTAGTAATATACCAAAAATCCATAACACTTTGATAGCTCTTAAACGCGATATTAAATCTCGCAATATCAATTGATCTGTTTTCGATATCTAATTTGACACTTGATTGGTCCAATATCGCCCATCCTGAACCGGGTAAACAATTTCTGGGGGAGTGAGGTCCGCCGGTTCTGTTGCTTGCGCTAAAATAATCAAAAAACAACTGAATACTAACTCCATCACCATTGGTATAAGTGGCTGAAAATAACTCATTTGGATTTAGCATATCTATCACCGATTGATCGATATTATGATTTTGACCAACCCAGCCATTTTTTATAAGAGGAAATGTGCTCAGGTCCACTTCATGAATTTGATCAGGCCTATAATTCCTAATAAGGACCGATAGCAGGAAAATAGCAATTATGGCTCCCCAAAAGCCTAAGAATTTTTTCCAGTCCATTTTAATATTGAACCCCAAATTAAAATTGCAATTAAAGCAAAACCGAAAACAAACATTCCGGATAGTTCGTGTAAAAAGTCTTCCGCGAAACTGGTACTGATGGCATAAGCACCGATCACAGTAAAAATCAATCTGAAAATATTGGCAACAATGGCGATTGGAATCGCACTTAGAAAAATAATAGTTGGTTTTAATTTGCCCTTAAAAGCAATGTTTCCATAAAGGGCACTGAGTGCTAATAATGAGGTTAGGCTTCTTAAGCCGCTACAAGCTTCGGCTACTTCCAAAGTATATTCAGGCAGGTAAATGATATTTCCTTGATTTAGCGCGGGTACGCCGATAATTTCCAATAAAGAAACTGAAATATCGGTGGCAAAAATCTGTAAAGGAAAAGCCAGAGTGTAATATATAACACTTGGAATTGGGATCATGAACATCAAAAAGGCAAAGGCAAACCAAACTTTTTTAAAATTTTCATATCCCAAATAATAATAGCCGAGCCCGGTAATAATTATTACTAATGATGTTCTTAATGTGAAATATTCGCTTGCCGCTATCCCTAATATATAAAATATTGATCCAATTACAAAAATTGCTATTCCTAATTTACTGGGTGGAGCAGGTAGCTTAATTGATTTCCTTTGCTTGAAAAATAAATATATTGAAATCGGAATAATTAGGAATCCATGAGTGTAGTTATCATCATTGGACCAATCATATATTAATTCTTCAAAAAGCCTAATATTAAGAAGTAATAAAGTAGCAATAAGTATGTATATGAATTTGTGAGTTTTTAAATGCTGTAATATTAAATTCTTATCAAATTCAATTTTGGTTTTGTTATCAGCTGTTACCATATAATAACTACTTTAATGTTTATCAAAATTTGCTATCCGTCCGGAAGTCTTTCTCATTTCCTCTACTAATCGACATAACTAGGCATAATATTAATATTGATTGTTTTCGCCTATATTTGGTTGAATAGTTTCATATTATTCTAATGTTTTTTATTTAACAAATAAAATAAGATATTTTGTCAAAGATTCAAATAAGAAAAGAGCAACTATTCTCTTTGCCGATAATAGTTTCTATCCACTGAATTACTACCCTATACTCAATATTTTGTGCTTGTTACTTATGTTAAATATATTTAATTTGATGGAAATGTAGAATAATTATTAATTATAGATACTCAAACTACCGAAATATATCAGTATGAAAAAATATATAAAATTACTAATTTTTGTATTCACAATTATTTTGATTTACAGCACCCTCAATGCAAAAACTATAGGTTTACTTCTGACTGACAAGTTTGAAAGTGTGAACTGTACATATTTAATCAATATGGTTTTATCTGACTATCTGATTATAATCAGCTTTGTTCTCATGGTTTTAGTTCTTTTCTACATATATAAAGCTATTGATGGTGATCCAACCAAACTGCCTTTTATAGGTGGCGGCGAATGGACGATAGGCATTTATAGCGGCAGTAATCCCTGGGATCT
>JAAERC010000823.1 GCA_024230695.1 Candidatus Zixiibacteriota bacterium | reverse complement strand
CTCAATAATAAATTGCGCTTCAATATCATCAATTGATTTTATCTCTACCTGTTTGGCATCTTCAATTGGCCTGAGGTTTTCGGGTAGATCTTTGATCTCAATTCTTCCTGATCTATTTAGTATAAATGCATGTTCGATAATGTTTTCTAATTCGCGAATATTACCCGGAAAATTATGATTCATCAGAATTGAAAGAACCTCGGGAGAAATACCCGTAATTAATTTTCGTTTTAATTTATTAAAACGTGATATAAAATGATTTACCAGTAGAGGAATATCTTCCGTCCTTTCGCGGAGAGGAGGAAGTTTTACTTTTATTACATTGATACGATAGTATAAATCCTCACGAAATAAATCATTTTTTATCAGCCTCTCAAGATTTTTATTTGTTGCCGCAATGATACGTACATTCGCCTTTATTGGTTCTGTACCTCCAAGAGGTTCGTAAGTTTTTTCCTGTAAAACTCTTAGCAGGCGAACCTGTAAGGCTGGCGAGATATCTCCTATTTCATCCAAAAACACCGTTCCGCCCTCACCGAGAGCAAAACGACCCGGCTTATCTTTGCGTGCATCGGTAAAGGCTCCCGCCTTATAACCAAAAAGCTCAGATTCCAACAAAGTATCTGGAAGCGCACCGCAATTTATTGTAATCAATGGTTTCTTTTTGCGCGGTGAAAGATTATGAATTGCGCGTGCGAATAATTCCTTTCCAACACCACTTTCACCTTCTATTAGTACCGTGCTTTCGCTTTCTGCAATACTGGGCAAAATATCAAATATCTCTAAAACCTTATTATTTTTACCAATAATATCCTGATGCGAATATTTTTTTTCCAATCTGCGCCGCAACTCATCTTCCACACTAAGATCACGAAATGTTTCAACCCCTCCGATTACATCGCCATCTTTATCTTTCAGCAATGCCGTTGATATTGAGATTGGTACAGTCTCGCCATCAGAATTTATAATATATATAGGTCGATTGATAACTTGTTGACCTGTCTTCAAAGTCTCCCGCAAAACACATCCCCGTTCACAGATTGAAGCCTTAAATATATCGCAACAATTCTGTCCAATGGCTTCCTCTTTAGAAATTCTGGTTATGCTTTCTGCCGCTTTATTAAATGATGTTATTTTCCAATCACGATCAACCGTAAAGACGCCGTCCGCAATCGAATTAAGTATAATATCATTTGAACTATTTTTCTTTTCCATATTATTCATATCAATTTTACCAGACTATATATATAATAATAATTGCATTAATGCAAGCGTATTTCATATTTGCAATCAATAAATTCTCCAATACGTCCAATTTGATATGAAAGTAATATAAAAGATAGAAGGTGTTGCGATATTAAATATCGATACCCATAATTTTTAATTTGCGCCATAAAGTCGAACGATGCATCCCAAGTTCCTTAGCAGCTTTGGCTTTATTGCCATGATGCCGCCTTAATACCTCCAATATGATATCTTTTTCATTCTGCTTACGACTAAAATGTCCATTCGCCGGAATAGATTTGGAAATAATATGTTGGGGAAGATGTTCGGTTTTGATCTCCGAACTATGGCACATTACAAAAGCGTGTTCAATTGCATTTTCCAATTCACGCACATTGCCCGGCAACGGATGCTGACGGATAACCGCCAAAGCATCTGGAGATAATCTTTCAATGTTTTTTCGACTTTTCTTACGAAAGATTTTTATAAAATGATTTACCAATATTGGAATATCTTCAGGGCGTTGCCTTAATGGCGGGATATCTAAATCGACTACGTTAATACGGTAATAAAGATCTTCTCGAAAGCGACCATTATCAATAGCGGTTTCAAGATTTGTATTCGTTGCCGAAATAATACGGGCATTGGTATGATAAGATTTGGTAGAACCAAGCGGGCGATACTCTCCATTGTTCAAAACTCTTAAAAGCTTTACTTGAAGCGCCATATCCATCTCACCAATTTCATCAAGAAGCAAAGTTCCATTATTGGCCAAACTGAATTGACCCGGCTTATCTCGTTTGGCATCGGTAAAGGCACCCTTTTCATAACCAAACAATTCCGACTCAAGCAGATTAGCAGGTAATGCTGCACAATTTAATTTTATATATGGACAATATCGTCTGGGACTTAATCCATGGATTACCTGCGCAAAAAGTTCTTTGCCTGAACCGCTGGGACCCTGAATAAGAACATTACATTCTGATTCAGCGACATCTGGGAGGAGATTTATAATACTTTGCATTTTGGGATTAACACTGATAATACTTTCAAGGGTGCTTTTTTGATCAAGGCTTTTTTGAAGCAATTCAATCTCGGTGATATCCCTGAAAAACTCCACCGCCCCGATTATTTCATCATCATCACTTTTCAGCATAGTGGTGGTGACACTAATCGGCAATTCTTTTCCATCGCGCGTAATAATTGAAACGCGGGCATTTTCTATTTGATTATGAGATTTTAATGTATCCTTAAGGGCACACTGCTGGTGGCAAACTTCAGTTCTAAAAATATCAAAACAATGTTTACCTACCGCATCGGAAGCCTTGAAGCCGGTAATTCTTTCCGCCGGTTTGTTGAATGACGTAATTATACAATTTTGGTCAACGGTAAAAACACCCTCGTTGATACTATTCAGAATTAATTTGGTCAACTCTTTATCCATAGACATACCTTTTGTCAATATTTGCAGGCTCTAATATATAATCTCTTTAAATTAAAACAACATCATTAAATAAAAGGTTGTCTTGTTGTTTGTTTATGCCTTTGAATCTGCCAGTTTATAATTTAATCGCTTCCATTCAATATTATCCAATCCGAGACTATCTGAGATTAAGGCGGCTCGACTGTTTAAATATACTTGATTGGGACCTTTTGGCCCAATCAGCACAACTGGAGAAATAAATTTTTCCGCAAATTCCTCTATTGGAAATCGACCGAATTTAATTCCCTTGGATATGTATCCTAAAACAAGAACCTGAAATTCATGAACAAGCAAACAGCGGTGCAATTCAGTCCATTCGGCATGTTCACAAAGTCTGAAACCAACATCAAGATAATCACCTGCTCTGTCATCATAGTACATTCTGAGTTCTTTTTCCTTTTGAATAGCCAAACGAGCGCGATCATCAGGCCACATTTTTTCTGCACTGTCTTCTTCGACACAATAGGGATCTGTCAGGAAATGAAAGACATTTAGTTGCAGAGAGTGCAATTTTGATAATTTTAGGGCATAATCAAAGGCCCAGTCTCCCTGATCAGAATAATGAGCACAGAACCCTACTGCATTCAATGTTGGGATTGCCATTTTATCCATCCTTTTCTAATTAATATTTATTAATATCTGTTTAAGTTGTCCCACTAACGAT
>JAAERC010000822.1 GCA_024230695.1 Candidatus Zixiibacteriota bacterium | reverse complement strand
GGCAATACATTTGACTGTAGTTAATCCCAGCACCATCGTTGCCTGATGAACGCCGCCTACTCGACCGGTCAATCCATAAAATGGTGAATTGGCGATTTTCAATAAACGGCCGGTTAACGCCGAATCACTGGAAATTATCTCTGAAAGTTTCTCAATTCCAACCTCTTCCTTACCGGCAAGTTCAATAATTTTGGCTATTGCTTGAGGAAGAGCCAGAAGATTTTCATCTTCTTTAATATGTTTGGCACAATTGGCCATTTCTGTAGGTTTTGATATGTTCATCTTCATTTCCTATTAATCGGCAAATTGTTTCTCAAGTTGACCAACTTCCGCAATTGATCCTCATTATTCTGTCGTTTTTGAGCCAAAAATGATTTTCTGTAATTGATCGATTTTAAATGGCTTCTGCAAAATATAATTAAATCCTGAGCTTTTTAACTTTTCTTCATCTGGTACCGCACCCCATCCGGAAACCGCAATTGTTATGGTATCTGGAGAAATTTCTCTGATCCGTAATGAAATATCTTTGGCCGATAAACTTCTTTGGGCCAAATCGGAAATATTTATCTTTTGGGTGCCATCTTTCGATAATATATCGACAATTACGACATCGGGTTTCTTGGTCTCAAAAATTGAAAGAGCTTCATCGCTATTACCTGAAGATAAAACCTGACAATTCATTGAGTGACACATTGACGTCATAAGATCTAAAATCACTGGTTGATCGGCTATAATCAAAACCGATGGCGGGTTTATTATCGGTTCGATATATTGATTATCACTTCTTCCCCCATTATCAGAGTTGTCCAATTCCAGTCTAAGATTGAATAATCCAGTTAATATAGAAAATAGTTGATGTATTTCAGCATCACCAACAGAATTTGATTGAAAATCATATATTGAAATAACGTAATCAACCCGGTTATTAATTAATATTGGATAATCTCCCTGAAAAACCGGTCCTTTGGAATCACCAAAAAGTTTGCGAATTTGGATCCGGTTCTCTTGATTATATTGCTCAAGATAACGAGAAACATTGCCAAACCCGCTTTCATATTCCGAATGTTTT
>JAAERC010000821.1 GCA_024230695.1 Candidatus Zixiibacteriota bacterium | reverse complement strand
ATATGTTTGCCCTTATTATTACAGTTCCAATCTTTTGTTACATCTAAAATTCAGGTATCGGCTTCCGGAAGATGATAAAGAAGCGCCCGATGCACCGGTCGGCGATGATAACCCCGATATCACCGATTATCTTGGACATGCTGAACTTCAGGTTTATTATAATCTCCCGCATAATCATACAATACATTTAAAAGCTTTTGGGAGTTTTAAGACGGGCCATGGCGGTTTTTATCTGATGTATAATTTCCCCGTTCCCAAAAGTAACAACAGTTTTTTCACCATCCGGTTTTCTCATGGATATGGTGAAAGCCTGGTCGATTACAAGAAAAAATTAACCCGCATCGGTATCGGGATTTCGTTTAGGCGGTAAGATTTGTTTGATATTATTGTTGGTGTTGATAGTTTGACAAAAGAATCAGTATTAGAATTATACAAAAAAGTCGGGTGGATAAAATATACCGAAAATCCTGATGATTTATTTAAAGCAATTCTAAATTCAACATATGTTGTAACTATTCAAGAGAAAGATGATATCATCGGGTTGGCGCGGTGTATGTCTGATGATATATCAATAAACTACTTGCAGGATATTCTGGTCGATCCTGATTATCAGAAAAAAGGAATTGGTCGGAAATTACTTGAGAATTGTCTTGAACGGTTCAAACATGTTCGGTCGCATGTTATTCTGACCGATGATGAAAAACGTCAGCGGTTATTTTACGAATCGCTTGGTTATAAAAATACGAAAGAATTTAAAAAAATGAACCTCAACTGCTTTGTAAAAATGACGGGCGTTGAGTTGGAGTGAGGATTTTTTATTAATCAATTTTAAATGGCGGGAGTCTTCGACTTCCGCCCTACTCTTACTAAACCACAGGGAAATAATACAATTATTGCCACAAAAATCGGAGTAGCCCACCGCTTGCGGTGGGTTCATTCCTGTGACAAAATTGTAACCCACTCGTAGGGTGGTTGAGTTTGTTTATAGTATGGCTATATTCAATTTACCCACCCTTCAGGTGGGCTACAAGAACTATTTCATCAGTATCATCTTTTTGGTTTCAGTGTAGTCGCCGATTTGCAGTTGGTAAAAATAAATACCTGATGCCATTTTGTTTCCATTATTGTCGGTACCGTTCCAATTGACGGAATAATTACCGACCGGTTTTATATCATTGACCAGACTATTTATTTTCTGACCAATAAGATTATATATTGAAATTGATATTTCTGATTGTCGATGAATAATATATTCGATTTTTGTTTCTGGATTAAATGGATTGGGATAATTTTGCGAAAGAGAATATTTATCCGGCAATTCTTTTGAATGTAAATCGTTTATATTTGTCGGATTGGGATTAAGACAAGTAAAACAATGTGGCCCATCCCAGGAGGGGATCACTTCATCGCCCCACTCCCACTCAATATTAGAAGAATTACTGGCCGAATCGAGACAAATTGTCTTATTGTGGCAGCTGGGACTGATTGCTCCAATATCTATCGAATATGCTATATCATCATATCCGGGCGGAAGACCACCTTCGAGATCAGTGGTAAGAGCGTCAAATGATACCGTATCAGCATCCATACCTGTTGCGCCATAATGACCTATAATAACTAATCCATCAAACATTGATTTACTAATGCCAATTGTATCGCCCTTAATCGGCTGCCATGCGGCACCATTTTCTGAATATACACGGAATCCATTTAAAACGCCGAAGCAATTAGAATTATCATTGGTGAAACGGATATAGAATTTAATTGGAGTTGTACCGTCGGCGATTATTTCAGATTCGTTACCGTCGTGTAGTCCATCGACATGGTCGAGACTTACAGATTGAGCGGATAAAAGTTGGCATAAAAATAGTACAACAAATATAAAAGTTAGAATTGTTTTCATTTTATTTCTCCCAGATTAAATTGATTTATTGTACAGGTAATATAGATAATATATATATTATGTCAATCTGATTGTGCATAAAGAAATCCGCCCCTAAAGGGATGCGCCACCCGGCCATGCGATTGTAATGAAAATGGGTTCGTTTTGTATATAAAAAGTTTTTCGTTAACGCCTATTTCCATAGAATAATAATTCCGTGTAACTATATCACTTTCTATTAATTACAGCAAAATGGGTTCGTTCCTTCATTTTTTAGATTTTACTACCAACTCGATGTTATTTCAGTCTGCTTCCCCTATAAGATTCTTTTGATTAGTAGAGGCAATTTCTATTATTATCCATGTGTAAATATGTAGGGAGATAAAACAACAATGATGTTATAGTGAAAATGTAACAATAGTTTTTTTAGTTCGTATAATTCTATTAAACTTGAAACCCGGGAGCAGGAGGAGCAGGAACAAAAATGATTTCATCGAGAATAATAATTACAACTTTCCTGATACTTGCAACGATTGGTTGTCAGGGAAACAAAACCAGCGACATCGGGCGAAACGAATTTATAAAATGGGCCAACAGCAACGCAGTCCCAATTTTAACTGACAGAGCAACTTACGATATCTCCGATCTGACTTTCCTGGAACCAATGATCGGCTGCGCAACACTGGTAGGTCTTGGCGACAGCAGACACGACGCAAACGAACAGTATCAGCTTAAAATCAAATTTATTAAATATCTTATCCTGGAACTCGATTTTAATATGATTGCCATCGAAGAAGGTCTCCCCCACGCCGAGAAGATCAACAGGTATCTTCTTGATGGAACCGGGAATATCGAGGAGCTGATGAATCAAATGGGAGCCTGGTTCATTTGGGATACAAAAGAGTTCTTTGTTTTGATACAATGGTTACGCGAACATAATCTCAAATCACCAGTTGATAAGCAAATAAGGTTTACCGGAATTGACATCACTGATCCACTACCGAGTATCGAATTACTGCTGACCTATTTCAAAGATGTAGATAGTGATTTCGCAAACTCTATCGAAAAAATAATCGACCGAGAGATTTACAGAGTCGATATATGGAACCAGATAATGCAAAACTACTCCACCACCGATAAGAATAAACTTGTAAAAATTGGAGAGCAATTCAGTTTAATTCTTACTCATCTACAAAAACATCGAGCAGAATTTATCGAAAAATCATCTACCGCTGAATACGAATGGGTTTGCAGAAACGCCGAATGTTTGACAAAGTCTCACGATTTGTTCAGGAAAATGTCTGAAGGTGACGTTCCCAGAGCAGGTGTTATCAGAGAAAGCGGAATGTCTGATAATTTATTATGGCATATGGCCTCTTCCGGCGAAAACTGCAGGGCGATTGTCTGGGCACATAATTTTCATATTGCAGAAGATGCCTTTGATCTTGATTTACCTAATATGCCATTGATGTCCGGGCTTATTCCGATGGGTAAATATTTGGCCGATTCTCTGGGCGAGAAGTTCGTGTCAATCGGCATGTCTTTCCATAATTTTAACGATCCAAACCAATCAATATCTCCAATTGATTCAGAGTCAATTGATGGTACACTCGCCGATATCAGCCTTGACACCTATATAATCGATTTACGCTCAGTTCCGACTCAAGGTTCGATTAATAATTGGATAACAACCAAACATGCTATCAGAGGACAAGGCAACGAAGGGCATCTTATTCTCAAAGATAGCTTTGATATGATTGCATTTGTAAGACAGATATCGAAAACTACGCCGAGCCAGAAAGCGGCATTAAGATTCAGGTCTATGAGATGACGATGTGAACATCTACCGAACACGGAAATTAGAATAGTAAACGCACCACCAAGTGGTGGGCCACCCCAGCTTGGTTTTAAAAATACAAGGAATCTACTAAACATTTCCCTTAACTGCTTCGTCAAAATGACAGGTGTTGAATTGGAGTAATATTAGAGAATATTGACTTGACATATAAAATACCTATATTCATATTATAGTTGATATAAATATGTAATAACTTTGAAGAAAGTTGTCCCCTCCAACGAATATATTCAGCCATGAACAAGTTGCCATAGATTGAATTATTGAAGCGCCGGAGACAATAAAAATAAAGTTAAAATCGGGGAGGTAAGTTGTTATGAAATTTAGGTCAACTCAAAAATCGACATTACGACCATATCTTTTGGCTACTGTAATTTTTGTAATCCTAGTGTCTTGTATCGCCTGCGGTAGTCGATCTATCGTGGAAGCAGAGGCGGAAACAGAACCGGAAGAAGTAGAGATAGCGTGGCCATATGAAGCGGGAAAAGTTTTGATTGGAATTGCATCGGCCCATTTTGACGATCTTGACGCTGTCCTAAAATTGGCCGGAGGAGTTTCAGATTCAACCGGTATAACAAGTCTTGATAATTATTTGGAAAGATATGGAATGTATGAGGTCCGCTCCATACTGATTGCCCCTGATGACACCGCTTTGGCCCGACAACTGGGGCTCAATAGGCAAATAAGAATAAAAGTAAATGACACTGTGGATATTGAAGCGTTATCTTTCAACCTTGAAAACCGAACTGAGATCGAGTGGGCAACACCTAATTTTCTTCATGAATTTTACGTGCCACACTGTGGTAGATAATTATCAGGAGCGCATTTTCTGGCCCTGATCTATGCTTATAATTTCCCCACCCTTCAGGTGGGCTACAAGAACTAGAATTTAGCAAATATTACAGTAAGAAACCCACCATAAATGGTGATCCCCAGCTTGAAATCCGCCATAAGCGGATAAAACTCCCGCCGATTTTTTATTAATCAATTTTAAATGGCGGGAGTCTTCGACTTCCGCCCTACTCTTACTTTATAATTAATCTTTATTTTTTGTAAAAAAAATATAAATGAGCCAGGCGGTCGCGCAAATTGTACAAATTAGGCCAATAATAAGATCGCTGGAGTATAATCTATCACTGAACCACCTGAATAGATTATCAATTCCAACAAAAATGCCCAGTAAACCTATGGCTAGATTTGTATAAAATTGTTTACCTTTTTTAATCATGAGTAACTCCATTTTATTACCGTTCGATTTTTCGGTTTGGCAATTTTATTATACAAAAAATAAAAATTTAAAACATTTTGAAAAATATGCAAAAACTTCCCAGTATTACTCACTAGTTTCATAAACAATCAAAATCTTTCGAGATATATATCAATAAATCTTTTCAACAGTAAAATCCCCGCCCTTCAGGTGGGCTACAAGAACTTCGACATTGAGCGGAGCGTTAATAATCCCCACCCAATGGGTGCCTACTGGTGGGGTGGGATACAAATTGACCAACGCCATTGATCTTGACTCCCTTTGTAAAAATGAACGGTGTTGACTTGGAGTGAACAACCCAACCCTAAAGGGATGGGGCACCCGTGCAATAAGAAATCCGCCCCAAGGGGTGGGCTACCCCAGCTTTAGCTTGTGAGGGATAGGTGCAATGATGCTTTATTTATCCACGCATAACCAAAGGCAAAATAAAACAGAAACCAGTTCCTCTCGCGGCTGATATCGGTGGTGACCATTTTTGCTATAATGGAACTACCGCAATTGCCGGTAAGCTCCTCGCTCCATGCATAACCATGTCCTCGGTATGGAAACAAAAATTGCTTTTTGCGTTCGACTTTGGTCGAGTCAAGGACGATCTTATTACCGCCGACGAAACCTGTCATCTGTTTTTCCCATGCAAAACCATAACCCTGATACGGAAAACTCCAATCCGAATCGGTTCCCACCTCTGTGGTTTGCAGTTCTACAGGAATATTATCAAACTGACCTTCTATTCTTTTGGCCCATGCAAACCCATTTCCACGACCCGGAAAAACAAATTTTCGCCCTTTGCCGACCTCGGTCGTTTGTAAATCAATTATCAGTTCGCCGTTATTTTTTTTAATAAGGTCAACAAGGGATTGATACTGGATAGATTTGGCAGTCGAATTATTTATAGATATTGGTTTTTCAGATAGTAAGGAATTATCAATCGGGCATTTTCCTTTCCACCCGACAAAATCACACCCACATTTTGAGCAATACATTATTCCCTCCTTTATTATATATACTGCAATGGGTAACAAACATTCGATTTATTACGCATTATTATTGTAATATGCT
>JAAERC010000820.1 GCA_024230695.1 Candidatus Zixiibacteriota bacterium | reverse complement strand
TGTAAAGAAACAGGTCTGGCGATCGTTTGTTGATCCGTAAACTCCCCTTTCGGGGATAATTGTATTGTTCCCCACACTTGTTTTAAATTTATTTGGATAAAACCAAAACAATTCAAAACTACTAACGCCATTGCTATATACAATCGGACAAAGAGGAGATTTGATCTCTTCAGAGGATGCATTACTATTTATAAAAATTATATAAAATATAATAATGCCAATAATAAAATATGATCCCGGTTTAGATAGATACATTTCTTTTCAAACTAATAAGTAAAAGTTTAGCCAAAAAGATATGAATATTCTGAAAAATAATCAAGCCGAATAAAAATAAGGCGGCTTCCGGATTCGAACCGGAGAATGGAGGTTTTGCAGACCTCTGCCTTACCACTTGGCTAAGCCGCCATAAAAAAAAAGCGGGAAACGAGACTCGAACTCGCGACAGCCACCTTGGCAAGGTGGTGCTCTACCAACTGAGCTATTCCCGCTTATTGTGCCATATAGAATATATATCGGAAAATTATAATGTCAACTTATTTGAAAATGAATTTTACAATAAAATACTTGGAGAGCTATCTCATTGTTATTACAGAAGTTACTGACCGCCCACACTGGCTCCTGATTCATAAATCAGACTTTGCTTGACACTCTTGGCAACATTTTCAAGTCTACTGAGATACCAGGGAGTCAATTGACCAACTTTTTTATAATTTTGCTCAGCTCTTTCCATATTATTCAGTATCGCATATTCAAAAATAAATAAATCCTTGTAAGCCTCATAAACAAGGGTATCAGTGCTAACTAGTTTATTTAGCATATTATAGGCAATTTCCAGCTTATAAAGCTCACGATTGGCATCGGCAATAAGATAATAAGGATATGGATATTTGGGACTGGGACAAAAATTAATTGCCTTATTTAGTTCAGCTATTGCTTCATCAAATTTCTTTTGGCTCCACAAATCAATTCCGATATAATATTTCTGCACAAATTCAACATCCACATCTCGTTTTATAGGGCCCTCAATAGGATAATATCTTTTATATATCGAATGTAACACCTCATCAAAATGAAAACCGATAGTTCGATAGCACCGGAGAAATTCGGTGTAAAGAAAGAGGGCTCGTTCAGCAGGAGCTGATGGTTTAAATTCAGTGGAAAACAGGATATAGTCAGGTTGGCGTGATAAAACATATTCCGAATTGTAACTCTCCTCTTTCCAGGTAGTGGTTAACCCCGAGATAGGTTGTTCCGGATGCCGAGCGATAGTGGAATCGGTTAATCCCAATAGATCTATCACCGTGTGCCCCATCAGTCGATAACCAACAATTCCAATTGTACTAACAGCTATTGAAAAATTAGAATTATCTATTGCGAGCATCTGATCGATAGTTTTATTCATTTTATTATTCAGGGCTAATTCTGCACGATGATAAGTATGAATAAATTCTGTGGGGAAATAATTCTGCCAACCGACCAATAACAATAAGACAACCCAGAAAACAACTTTATGACAACAAAGTTTATTAAAGCCATAAACGCAAACAAGTATCACGCCCGGAAATAAGGCAACAAAAAAGCGATGCACCTTTAGGACGTCTCCGCCAATTAAAGTTATATAAAATATATATATAACTAAAAACAGAGCTATCGTTTTTATTGACGATGACCACTTCTTATAGGTCAAAAGAAATGGCAATAGAAACAACCCACCACCAAGATAATGCCAGAAAAAGGTGCCGGTATATTCCAGGCCGTTATATAATTGACTCAAATTAAAACCGGTTTTGGCATAAAATGGATTTGGCAGAAGTGCATGAAAATAAAACAATTTGAATATCGCATATGGCATCAATAATAATCCAAATGCAGATATAATTGCTAAAGCATATTTGGTAAAAGATTTAGTCGAAATAATATTATGTAATATAATTATTCCAAAAACAAGCCCACCTTCGGGACGAAGCAATGTTGCCAGAACAAGAAACGGTATGATCAGATATGATCTTCTAAGATAATAATAAATTGCGCCGGTAACCATCATCGAAAACGCTGCCGTTTCCAATCCCGCCACGCTCCAATATCCAAACGACAAAACAGTCCCCAAAATAAACGAACATAATCCGGGCAAATAACTTTTCTTATCGAATATAATTTGACCAATAAGAAAGGTGAAATAAATGACGCCAATTCCACAAAAGACACCAAGGATCTTAGAAAAGATTACAAATTCAAATCCGGCCTGTTTTCCAACAATAACAAATATCAGCCAAAGAAAATTAGTGTAACCCTCGACCCGTTCTCCAATATTAAAAACCAGCCCATCACCATTCAGAAAATTGGCCGCATATCGAAAGGTTATAAAAGCGTCATCTTGAGTAAAATTGAAATAATAGGTTTGTGAAATATGCGCAACAATGCCAAGAATCAACAATATCAGACCAACGTTTTTATTTAGTTGATATTTCACGGACATTTTATCTATTCATCCTTTTCTGACTCTCAGCTATAAATGAGTCGAGCCATGGTATATACCAAGGTACCAATTCAACCAATCGATCTCTATATTTTTTTGCCTTATCTTTATTATTCTTAACATTTGTCTCAATAATAAATAGATCCTTATAAACAGAATACATCAATGTATCTTTCCTGACCAGTTCGTCAAGTATCTGGTTATAAATAGAAAAATTATTATTCATCATTTCTATCTTGGCCAGATGATATAAGACATACGGATACTTTGGTTCCGGACAGAGTGACCAGGCTTTTCTGAAACTGATCGATGATTCCTTCAATTTTCCGGCACCCATCTGATTCAAACCCAAATTGTACAGTTGCACAAATTCAGGATCAATAGAACGCCTTAACTCACCTGTTACTGGACGAAACTTCTTATAGATTTCATATATTGCACCCTTATATATGAAACCAATAGTTCGGTATGAATTTAAAAACTGCGGGTATAAAAAAAGGGCTCGTTCCGCCGGGGCCGACGGTTTTAAAGCGGTCGAAAAAAGAATATAATCCGGCTGTAGCGATAAAACATATTTCGAATTATATTTAGTTTCTTTCCAGGTCGTATATAATTTTTCTATTGGTTTTTCCGGATGCCGGGCAATAGTTGAATCAGTTAAACCCAATAGATCAATTACATGATGACCAATTAATATATAACCTGCAATACCAATGGTGCTGGCCGCTAATGAAAAATCAGAATCGTCAACAGCCAGAAGATTGTTCGACATCTCAGTCATATTTTCGCCAAGTATCTTTTCCGCATTGTAAAAAGAAATAACATGTTGTCTTGGCAGGTAAAGCTGCCAACTTATTATTATAATTACGCCAGTCCAGATGAGATATTGCTTTTCAAATAATTTGCCAAGACCGAACATAATAACCGTTATCAATAGCGGCATTAAAGGAACAAAAAAGCGATGGACTTTTAGCACATCGCCGCCAATAATGATTATATAGACAGTATAAACAAATAGAAATAACACAATAAACAATATTGATGGTTTCCATTTTTTTATACTCAGTAGAAGCGGTATTAGGAATAGACCGGCACCAAGATAATGCCAGAAATATTGACCGGTATATTCAAGCCCATTAATTAATTGCCTCAAATCAAAACTTGTTTTGGCATAAAACGGGTTTGGGAACAATCCTCCAAAATAATGAAACTTGAAAACTAAATATGGTATCAAGGCAAGCAGATATATAGATAACAGAACAAGATTATATCGTGATATTCTTTTTGTTGAAATAATATCATACAGTAGTATAAAAATAAAAACCAACCCGCCTTCAGGACGAATTAAAGTCGCCAGGATCAGTATTGGTGCGGTTAAGAATGATTTTCGCAAATATGAATATATTGCCGCCAAAACAGCCAGGGAAAACGCTCCGATTTCCAACCCCGATACAGACCAGTACGCAAATGAGTAAACTAACCCCAGCATCAAACAGCTCAATCCGGGCAACAGCGAGTTTTCATTAAAAACTTGTTTCATCAAATGAAATAGTACAATTATGGTGCCAATCCCACAGAGAGTGCCAATTATTTTTGAGAATATTATATAATCGATACCGGCTAATTTACCCAATATCATTAGAATCAACCATAAAAAATTAGTATAACCCTCGACTCGTTCACCAATATTAAAAACCAGCCCATCACCATTCAGAAAATTGGCCGCATATCGAAAAGTTATAAAAGCGTCATCTTGTGTAAAATTGAAATAATATGTATGTGAAACATGCGCGACAATACCAAGAACCAATAACAGGTAGCTTAAATAGACAATATTTTGGGGGGACTTGAAAACAGAAGATATTTCTTTTTTAACAGCAGACATATCCTACAATCTATCGAGTGCCCTTTGATATAAATCAAGATATTTCTGTGACGAGCTTTCCCATGAGAAATCCTGAGCCATTCCCTGGCTTATAAGTTTTCTCCAGATCTTCTTCTTATCAAAAATATTCCGGGCCCTTTTAATTGCCTCATATAATTCTTCGGATGTATATCCTTCAAACATAAAACCTGTCCCGATTGCCGTCGTCTCATCGAAGTCAATAATAGTATCTGCCAGACCTCCGGTTTTTCTGACAATAGGAACGGTTCCATATTTAAGGCTGTACAACTGATTTAAACCGCATGGCTCATAACGCGATGGCATCAGAAACATATCTGAACCGGCTTCGATTAAGTGCGCTAATTTATCATCAAACTCCAAAAACGGTTTGAAGCATTCAGGAAATTGTTTTGCCAGTTTTGTAAAGTAACTGTGGTATTCTTTGGAACCTGTACCAAGAAGAATAAACTGAAGATCAAGCTTTAAAACTTCCTCCATAATTTCTTTGAGAATGTCAAAACCTTTTTGGCTGTCGAGTCGCGATATCATACCGATCAACGGCTGTTTCTTTTTATATGGCAAACCGGCAAGTTTGATCAAGGCCTGTTTATTTTTATTTTTACCTGAAATATTTTTTTTAGTAAATAGAGTAGTTATCAATTTGTCTCGCCTCGGTGACCATACTTCATAATCAACGCCATTTAGTATTCCATAAATATCTTTAGAACGATTCTTTAGGATACCCTCAAGTCCCATTCCATATTCTTCAGATTCTTGAATCTCTTTAGCGTATGTCGGAGAAACGGTAGTAATAATATCTGAAAGATGAATAGCCGCTTTCATTAGATTAACTTTGCCCCAAAATTCAAAATATCCGCCCGGGGCAAAATACGGTTTGCTTAATCCGATACTTTTGGATTCCTCTGATGGAAATTGTCCCTGATAAGCCATATTATGAATTGTAAAGACTGAGGCAGTTTTCGCAAAAAAACTATCATTTTCATATTTAGTTTTCAAAAACGTCGGCACTAATGCCGTCTGCCAGTCATTGGCGTGAACGATATCCGGCGCCCAATCAAGTTCCTTAAATGTCTTAAGAACAGCATCAGAGAAAAACAAAAATCTATTCAGATTATCCTTATAATCTTTACCGGTCTTAGTGTCACAATACAATTCCGCTCTGTCAAAAAACTCCTTATTGGATACAAAATAAATATCTAACCCTGTAATCTCATCTTTTAGAAAGAATATATCGGCAGTGTAAGTTTTTTCGGCTATTTCAACTTTTATATTATTCTTTATATTTTCAAGGTTTTTGTAGTTATCTGTAACCTGACGATGCATCGGCATAAACAGTTTAACGGCATGACCCGACTGATTGAGCAGTCCTGGAAGGACTCCCGAGATATCAGCCAATCCCCCGGTTTTGGCAAATGGAACAGCTTCAGGGGTAATAAAGGCAATTTTGAGCTTTTTCATTTTACTTTAGGTGCTGTTTGAGTACTAAACATCTTTTCGGCCTGTGATGGATCGACATCTCTCATAAATTTCGCCGAATCTTCAGGCCGGGTTGGATTGATGTAAAATCCCGAACCCCACTCAAATCCTGCGACACTAGTTATTCTCGGGATAATTTCAATATGCCAGTGATAAATCTCATTATACTTGCCGCCAACCGGTGCAGAATGAATGATAAAATTAAACGCCGGATTATTAAGGGAAACTCTTAATCTATTCAAAGTATCTTTTAATGCTTCTGCAAGATACTGATAAGAATCAATATCAATATCGACCAGATATGATGAATGTTGTTTGGGAACCAGCCAGACTTCAAATGGAAATCTTGAGGCGTATGGTACATAGGAAAGGAAATCACCATAATCACGAACAATTCTTTCTGATTCTCCCAGCTCCTGCCTGATAATATCACAAAAAATACAACGTTCCTTGAATTCGAAATACTTCCGCGCCCCATTTATTTCCTCTATCACAATTTGAGGAATAATCGGAGTCGCTATAAGTTGACTATGACTATGTTCCAGCGACGCGCCTGCCGCCTCTCCATGATTTTTGAAAATAAGGATATACTTAAAGCGATGATCCTTCTGAAGATCGAGGATTCTATCGCGATAGGCCCACAATACATTTTTTATTTCATCAACCGAAAGGTCGGCAAGATCTCGAGCATGATCCGATGTTTCAATAATGACTTCATGCGCCCCGATACCATCCATTTTATCATAGATACCTTTGGGCTCACGGCTTAATGATCCCTCAATTGTCAGCGCCGGATATTTATTGGAAATTACTCGTAAAAACCAGCCTTCTTTATTTGGTTGTGTC
>JAAERC010000819.1 GCA_024230695.1 Candidatus Zixiibacteriota bacterium | reverse complement strand
TACCATTATTAATGACAAATATGCCTTTAGTCGAATCATTTTGTTTAAATAAATATTCGCCTGGACTTAAATCAATAATATTTGCTGGCTTTAAAGAGCAAAGAAATTCTGAGATTGTATTCATTCTTTATTGGCCTAACGCCCCAAGCAGAGGCTTATTTTGCGTTTTGGAGCGAAGCGACAGCAAAATAAGTCCTGCTGTCTTGGTTTGTTAGGCATTTTTGATTCAAAGCCCATAGAAGCCTTTAGCCGCATTTTTTATTACGTCAGTTGCCACTGAAATACCCACCTTCCAAGTTCCGTCTTCGGCTTTCTTAAGATTACTAAGAAGCCATTGCTTAGCTTTACTACCTAGAGGCTCATCTTTCGACTCTGGTGATTCAGCCTTAACAATTTCGGACAATTCTTTAGCCGATTCTTGTGATATACCTGATTCTTCGAGTGTTTTTTCAAATGTTTCAGAGTTACCCTGAATAGCTTTTACTTCAATATGAGTGCTATCCCCTGAATTAGAAATTTCAGTATAATTTCCATAAATAATTTGATTGATAATTTTAGACACTTCACCCTCATCAATATTCTCTATACCTTCCGGCACCAATACAATTTCAGCGGCAGCTGGTACAGATTTTTCTAACTCAATAGTTAATTCCAGCGCTCTACTTTTTACTTCGTTTTGAATTTGAACCAATGAACTTCTAGAAATTGATCCTCGGATATCATTACATGCATAGTCTTCATATATCTTACCTTGCAATAATAATATTAAATTAGAGCAATCTAACCCAAGTGAGCCAGATTCTTGGGCGCTCTTAACTAAATCATCAATGGCTGCAATGCCTTGCCTGACTCTATGATTACTCCAATGTTCACCTGCATGTTGCTCTACAAGTGCTGTTGGGATAGGTGCATTATTAATTCCTGAGCCAAAAGCACCACTAAAGGTACCTTTAAAGGACACACCTATAACTCTGTAATTTGGCAAATCGACATCGTTTGGATAACCTGACATTTCATGTTTTACCCAATCACTCAGAATGTCACTTCCCAACCTTGCCGCGAGTAATCGTAGCTTTAATAGAACACCACCTAAGTTTGGTTCATCAGATATAAGTGATGCTTGAATTTCTCTCAAAAGGCTCAATATTTTCTCCTAGATGCCTAACTTATTAGTATCAGGCAAAAACGCCCGGCTTCCCCTAGTATTGATAGCGAAATCAGGCAAGTTTACCAGATAACGCCTTTATAACGGGCCGGAGTAAGATGACGCAGTCTTTTCGCGGCAGCTTACGGAGATCCAGCACAACGGCCCTTTTGTTGTGCGTTCGTTGATAAACTTG
>JAAERC010000818.1 GCA_024230695.1 Candidatus Zixiibacteriota bacterium | reverse complement strand
GAAGTGGAAGAGGCCCGGAATATCCACAGCATCCGGAATCTTAAAAAACTAAAGGCCCAGGGCAGTCACTACCGCATCAGGATGGGTGACTACCGCCTGGGCCTTGTTATTGAAGAGGATACCGTCTGCTTTGTCCGGTTCCTGCACCGGGGTGAGGTTTATAAGTATTTTCCTTAAGAGCCCGCATACTTTTAAACTCCGATTCAGCTTAGTATTGCCTCAAGTATTACCACCAAAATGGCTATCAAAAATCCAATATAACCCGAATTAATAATCTTTCTTTCTTTCAGAGTCGCGTAATCCCAATAGGCAAGGGCGTTGTAACTTTTATGCTTATATATTAAATAGATCGGCATTATTCCAATAATAAGCACTGAAGGGTAGCCAACTACCACAAAAAGCACATCTAATATCTTTAAAATCAAACTATTTTCATTCATTACAACAGACCTCCTTTGGATCTCCATCTCTAACTAAATGCACCCCTTCAAATTTAAATATCTGCGCGCCAAAAGCTCCTGTCGGCCCTGTGGAATAAGGCTTTACATTCGCCCTTCCGCCTTCGTAAGTTCCCACTTTCATATCTGCCAACTTAGCTTCTCCAAAAAATGCAGCACTCGGACCTTCAATGTCCAAATATGACGCATAGCTAGGGGGATAGTTAGTCTCTAACGTGAATTGACTACCAGCAATGGCAGAGCCCGCATTTTGAAGAACGGGGTCTACAATATCAAACACTTCTTGTGTCTTACCAAAGACTTTCGCTCCAACGGTTAAACCAATGCTGATAATTTTATAATTAGCCTCATAACATTTTCCATCATTGGTTTTGGATCTCGCAATAGCAGTACCAAGAGAGCCGGAAACTAAAAAACCCCCTCCGCCTATTGATTTCATGGTGAATGTTGTTTGTAGCCCCAATGGATCTATAAAGTTGATTGGGTTGTTCAGTGAATAAACAAATGGGTTAATACCTCCAGCCAAACCAATCGGATCAGGAGTAAGATATCTGCCGGTGTCAGGATCATAGTACCGAGGATAATTATAATGCAGCCCGGTCTCCCCATCAAAATACTGGCCCGGATATACTCTGATGCACCTCCCTCTCCTAGGGAGCTGTTTTCAAATTTCAAAGACCAAAAACTTGCATTTCAAGACCTGACCCCAAACTGCTACTATGGCCAAAAAACCATAACACAAAAAATAAGAATCAAACTTAAAAAAAGTAAGATTCTTTCAAATTTTGTTGTACCCCCAGGTGAAAGCCAGCCTAAAAGACTTTTTCTCCTAATAATATTTTGAGATAGAACTATAAGAAAAAAGATTTGAAGAAAAATGATAATAGCCGCAGCAATTAATGTTTCCGTATTCATTACTCACAACACCTTTCAGTTTCGGTGCTAAGATGAAAATATCTTTGAAATTCAGCATTAAAAATGCTTAATCCCAAGGATTTGCCTGTGGAGGCACCATATATTTCTGAATAATTATTTTGAAAGTCTAAATTGGCTGATGCCAAAGTTCCTCCCGTGGCAGCTATTCCAGCTGATGGACCTGACACAGACATTCCCCATTTAGGGCTCGGGTCATCTGCAACATTTGTATCTCCAAAGTATCCACTGCTTTGGGCTTCTTCATCTGGTCCACCAAAAACAGAAGCCTCTAAGCCGACGGTCAACCCAAGGCCGAATACTAAATAAGTTTTAATGATTCTTTGATTGTTTTCACAATCACTTACAAATTTTATACGTTGTCCAGATAAGCCTACAACAACGGCACTAACACCACCACCATATCGCTGAACCTCCCAATCCCTCAATCCGAAAGGATCAATTGAAGATATTGGATTAAGGGAAGCATAAACAAACGAATTAATCCCCCCGGCCAGCCCTATCGGATCAGGAGTAAGGTATCGACCAGTCTCAGGATCATAATACCGATGATAGTTATAATGCAACTCAGTCTCCCCATCAAAATACTGGCCCGGATATACTCCGATGCACCTCCCCCTCCTAGGGAGCTGTTTTTTGCCCCCCGGGCACACCCTCCATGATGTAAAAGATCAGATAGAAGACTTATGATACTTGTCCTTAAAATTCAAG
>JAAERC010000817.1 GCA_024230695.1 Candidatus Zixiibacteriota bacterium | reverse complement strand
TGCCTTCAGTTCTTTGGCCTGTCGTTTTGGAGAGAATTTGGCATAACCCAGACGTGGCAAAGTAAATGTCTTTTTGAAGTTCATAGCTATTACAACAAAAATTGGGAAGAATATTGCAAAAAAAGCTGGTTTATCGACAAGAATTATTGACGCCAATGATAAAAAGGCAAATCCAAGACCAATATCCCACAATCCATCTTTATTGTAGGCCATATAGATTTTCTTTTCAATTTTTCCCAAATCCACATTCTTATTCATTTATATTCCTTTCGCCAAAGTGTCTGTAATTCATATCGGTTTGTCATACAAACTAATTTACGACAATAAAACAAAAATGTTTCATTTTGTCAAGAAATACCTATAAGATATTGTATCTCAATCAGATGACGAATTAATCGCTTCAAGTTTTTGTTGGGCGCGGGTATGATCAGGGTTTATTTCCAGCGTCTTTTCAAAATAAACTATCGCCGAATCAATATCTTCATTTCGCCTGAAAGTTTCGGCGAGAATATAAACGGGACGTTCCGAATTTGGATATTCAGTTGTATATACTCGAAAAACATCTATCGCTTTTTGCCAATTTTCCCCACGAAAGTAATCAGCTCCAAGATCCATTAGATCGCCTGAAGGAATTCTGACCGGGAAACCATATTTATCCTCAAGGTATTTGGAATGAGCGCAGAGACCATCAAGCCCATTTGCTTTGACACTATCCTCTGGATATTTCCACCCGGAAAAAATAAACTCCAAACCATTATAAAAACTTACAAATGGCACATGCCCGACATCTTCCAGAATCTCCATTTCCCAGCGTAGATGTTCAGGGATATTTTTCTCCAGACTACTCACAAAATCAGGCATAGCCGACAGAACAATACTTTCGATATCATCGGTGGCATAGTTCATATAAAGGGACGGCATAGATTGATTTTCCTGACTAAATCTATCTGCAATCTTTTCCAATATAAATTCTTTGCACCATCCGATTGATGGACTGGCGGCAAGATATGCAGAAAAAATGTCCGGTTTGGTCAAGTAAGTGTAAACCGTCAATAGTCCCGAGTTAGATGCTCCACACAAAATATTAAAAGGTTCGGTTCGATAGGTACTGTCAACCCAGGGTTTAAGTTCATCACTAATAAATTTTATAAAATTGTCAGCCTGTCCCGAACCGGGACGACCTTCTAGTTCCGTTGGGAAATAATCCCTTATACTATTGGGCGTATCAATCCCAATAATTATTATTTGAGGAACCATACCCTGGCCATCTAAATGTTCCATAGCTGATGTGACATTCATCAGTCTTGGTACAAAATGACCGTCCAATGCATACGCTACCGGGTATCTAAAATCATTATCTTGATAACCGATTGGAAGAAAAACAGAAATAGTCCGTTCCTCTGATAATATTTTTGATTCGATCGTATGAGTTTTCCCAACAACAATATCACTATTTTCAGTTGCCTCCTGCGAAGTCACATTTTGGCCAACGGCCAAAACTACCAATAATAAACCCAATGTCGACTTTTTAATCATTCTCGTGAAATCCATAGTACCCTCTCCATCCTAAATCCAATAATTATTCAATATCTTATTCTTATGGATAATTACTATTTTCCCCAGCAAAAGTTTCATAATAATAAAAAAAGCTGGCGACAATAAAATCACCAGCCTTTTTTTTAGGAAACCGAGACTACTATTATTTTTCTTCGCCTTTAAACAGCGAAACCGCGGCTCCAGTTGGATCCTGAATAATAACAAATCGGCCAACAGTTGGAATATCCTGAGGGCCATGCAAAATCTGACCACCGAGTTCGGTAACTTTGGAGACCAATGCGTCAACATCATCAACATTAATA
>JAAERC010000816.1 GCA_024230695.1 Candidatus Zixiibacteriota bacterium | reverse complement strand
GGCACCATAAACAAAATACCTAATAATCCGCCGAGAACCGCCAATCCGGCCATCTGGAAAATTGTTGGATTGAGACCCCAGAGAAACAATGCCGGCAGAGTAAAGATGATTCCCGATGCCAGCGATGAACTGGCCGACCCAATCGTCTGGGACATATTTGTCTCCAGAATGGTTGGGGCACCAATGATTCTTTGCGTCAATCGAAATAGCCCGACTGTCATTACTGCTACTGGAATTGATGTTGAAACGGTGATACCGACTAACAACCCAAGATAGGCGTTGGCCGCGCCGAATAGAATACCAAAGATAACGCCTGCTATTACTGATTTGACCGTAAACTCGGCCATCGATTCTTCCCGGCCAACATATGGCTGGAAGCCATTTTTATTCGAATTATTGGAATTTGTAATAACGATATTTCCTTATTTAGTATTATCCGACAAATTAAATATCACCTGATAATTATTCTAATTATTAATTCAAACAATTTATTACAATCTTGTCTATTGCACAACAGAAAACCGATGGACGGAATACTCATTTAGGTGGCTTTTCAGCTCTAATTTGGATGAAAACTGCCTGATATGGGAATTCTCCTATCCCAAAATATAAATATAATTTGGGCATCTATGCGCATTTTAAAGGTTTAATTAGTTGACTTTGTAAAACTCGCTACGTATAATTGCACATGGAATTTACATCGGCGAAAAGCCCTCACCTTTTTCACATACCCGTAATGGGTACTGGGTTTAGCATAGACACACCATTGAAAGTGGCAAAATATGGTATATCATCGGCAATATCGCTTGGTGATGATATTCTTTTAGAGCAGATGAGAAAATTTCACTGCCAAAAACTTGATTTGGCGTATGAAGAAATTCCTAAAGATGATAACGACCCAAGAGCCAACCGCGTGACGGCATATTTGAATCTTTTGGATGAGTTGATTCATGATCAGGTCCAAAAGTTGAAATCCTCGCCATTTGAACCGGGGAGTGAGATAACGCGCTATTTTGAATTGCTTCCTGATTCACCACTAAAAAAATTATATTCCACGATGCTTTCCGAATCAGATCCAAAAGAAAAAGCCAGGATAGAAGATGATCTCCGCGATCAAGTGGTTCCCGGAAGTATTGATGTTAATATCATGACGAAGTTAAACCGGGTTATTTATAAGGATGGAAATAAGCTTCCTCCTGAGTTTTCTGATGCAATGGCCTCACTTCGTGGTTATGCGAGAAGCACGGTGAATTCATCGATAATATTTTCAGCCGGCATTAATCCACTTCTTTATGGTTACCTTGCGAAATTTGATGAATTTTATCCTGATGACAATGGCAATCTCCTCAAGAAAATCGTTTTGAAAGTGAGTGATTTTCGTTCTGCAATTATTCAAGGCAAGTTTCTTGCCAAACGAGGCCTATGGATTTCAGAATACAGAATTGAATCAGGCTTGAATTGCGGTGGCCACGCTTTTGCGACCGATGGAACTTTGATGGGGCCAATCCT
>JAAERC010000815.1 GCA_024230695.1 Candidatus Zixiibacteriota bacterium | reverse complement strand
TAAAATCGCTTGCATTTGTCTCTGGTCTGATGGGCAAAAAAATAGGAACCGGACAAGTGGTTTTTATTCTTGCTCCACGTATTAATGCTATTGGAAGATTAGGTGACGCTGTCAGCGCTGTCAAATTATTAACTACTAAAGATGAACGGATCGCCGCTGAGATTGCCCGGACTTTGGATAAGGAAAATCAGCGACGTAAAAACATCGATGAAAAAACACTAAATGAGGCATTGGCGCAGATTCGTGAAGTAGCTGATCTGGAAAATGACAAAGCAATTATTCTCTCATCAGAGGGATGGCATCAGGGAGTTATTGGGATCGTTGCCAGTCGTTTAGTCGAAAAATATCATCTGCCAACAATTATGATCGCCGTTGATAATGGCGAGGGCAAAGGATCGGCTAGATCAATACCCGGATTTCACCTTTGTAATGCTCTTAAAGAATGTGAAAATTTACTTTTGCGCTATGGTGGTCACAAGTATGCCGCCGGATTGACTATTGCTCCAGATAAGATCGATGCTTTCCGGGCGAAAATGAAAGAGGTTTCTCAGAAACTTTTAACACCTGAGGATCTGAAAGCGAAATTAAATATCGACGCTGAAATCGAATTGTCTCAGATTAACAACGAACTGCTTGATACGCTTGAAATATTTGCACCATTCGGTCCGCAGAACATGCGGCCAGTATTTCTTACTCGTAACTGTGAGATAGTTGGTCAGGCATATTGTGTCGGGAAAAATCATCTGAAGATGAAAGTCCGCAAAGGCGACGCCGTCTTTGATGTTATCGGTTTTGGTTTTGGTGATTGGGTTAATAACCTGACGGGACGCGGTTGTTTGGTTGATCTGGTCCATGTGGTTGAATACAACACATGGGAAGGTCATACCCGTATTCAACTTCGTTTGAAGGCAATCAAGTTGGCCTCCGGTGATGCTACATATTAGGATAGTCCCGTGACTGTTCTTGATAAATTTATAAACGGTGATCTCTCGGCATTGGCCAGGATTATATCGTATATCGAAAACCGGGAAAAGGATTATAAAAAGCTTCTATCCAGGTTGTACCCAAAATCGGGTCATGCAATAAAAATCGGTTTTACCGGCCCACCTGGGGCCGGTAAATCTACGATTGTCAACGAAATCTCTAAATTATTGGCGGCCGACGGAAACAAGGTCGGGATAATTGCCGTTGATCCTTCCTCACCTTTTACCGGTGGAGCACTTCTTGGTGATAGAATCAGGATGCATGATATGCCCTCGGATGGTTCGGTTTTTATCCGCTCGATGG
>JAAERC010000814.1 GCA_024230695.1 Candidatus Zixiibacteriota bacterium | reverse complement strand
GTTGACAAATGATTTATTTACTGTTAGTCTGTAAGGGCTAACAGAATATACTTGAAGCTGAAATAGGAATAGATGTCGAAAGATTATTATAATATACTCGGTGTTGCCGAGAACGCATCCAAAGCAGATGTCAAAAAAGCGTTTCGAGGACTGGCCAAAAAACATCACCCGGATCGTAATCAGGGGGATAAGTCGGCCGAAGCAAAATTTAAAGATATTTCTGAAGCATATGATGTTCTCAACGATGAAAAAAAGCGCCAGCAGTATGATATGATGCGTAAGTATGGCGGGTCGTTTGCCGGAGGACCCGGCGGACCGGGTGGTCCCGGTGGTTTTGGCGGATTTGGTGGACAGGGAGGACCCGGTGGGTTCGATTTCTCCAATATGGGCAATGGTTCGTTTCGTCAAGAGGATTTGGGCGGGTTTGGTTCGTTTGCCGATATTTTCAGTTCGATCTTTGGCGGTGGCGGTATGCCGGGTCAAGGAGGAATGGGCGGACAAGCAGGTCCGGGCAGAGGGCGAAGGCAACCACCAAAAGCAACGCGTGGTAATGATCTGGCGCTGAAATTGGAAGTCAGCTTTGAGGAATCGATAAGTGGCATCAAAAAAACAATCGCAATAAATAAACCGGAAACATGCAAAGCCTGTTCGGGAACAGGTGCCGAAGCTGGAAGCGGTCAACAAACTTGCCAGCAATGCGGGGGCAGAGGCAATGTCAGTACGGCCCAGGGTGGTTTTTCGGTGTCGCGTCCATGTCCGAGATGTCTTGGTCGCGGAGTGACTCCGGGTCAATCGTGTCGGGTTTGTCATGGTGCCGGATCGACCAAAATCAAAAAGAAAGTGGCGGTCAAAATTCCACCGGCGGTTGAGGATGGTGCCAAAATCCGTTTGCGCGGAATCGGTAATCCCGGACGTAATGGCGGACCAAATGGAGATCTGATTATTACTGTGTCTGTTAAAAAACATCAGCAGTTCAAACGTGAGGGGCAAAATATATATACGACCGCGGAGATATCATATCCGCAGGCGGTTATGGGGTGCAAGGTCCCGGTTAAGACGCTGGCCAAAACTATTAATCTGTCGATTCCAGCTGGTACTGAACATGGTACAAAACTTCGGCTAAAAGGTATGGGGCTGGCGATCAATGGTATCAAAGGTGACCAGTATGTCGAGGTCAATATTACTGTCCCGAAAAAAATCAGCAAGAAGCAGAAAAAAATCCTCGAAGAGCTACAAAAAGAAATGTGATTTAGTTTTTCTGCTACTTATTTTCCCCCCAATTGTTTTAAATCAACAATCCTGCCGTTACAGATACTTTCGGCTGTCTTCAAATCTATAGTTGTCGAATCGCTTTTAATCTTTTCATATGCATTTTTTGCATAATTTTGAATTGCCACTGATCTTTTTAAGTCACCCTGTCCACCCAGTGTAATATAGATGGTTGAGTCAGCTTCAAGACGCAGCAGTTTAACATTGTCGGCGAAATTTGTCATTGCTTTCACGCTTTTCACTAATGAATCTGCTTTACTTGAATCAGTGGTTTTGCCAATTATATATGTATAGGATCTATCCGGTTTGGTTCGTCCAACCATTTGAAGGGCAATATCAAACGCACCCTTTTCCAGGGAAGCCGGGTCTACAGTATTGATCTTTGAGCCAATCAGGCGGGCATTCAGGATTCGTGCGGAATCCGGAATCGAATCATCGGCATAGGCTACTGACGGTAAAAAGATATTGAGTCCATCGAAAACAGCCCCGAAAGGATCGGCATCGATATCCCATATCTCTTGCACGGCTGTTGGTGTACTGTTATCAACCGATTCGGTTTGAGTCGTGGCGGCGGGGAGACAATTAAACAATATGCTGGGTATTAACAAGCACTTCATAAAAAGTTTGCCTCCATTACTCTTGGGGTAAGCGAGGAAAGCAAATATTGATATTACAGCGATCAAAGGAATGGCAAGCAGAAAGCTTCCCAGTATGGCCTTAACAATCCAGCCACCAATTTCGGTCAGGTCCGATTGAAATCCCCGGGCGACAACGCGGGTTAACGCCAGACAAAGTCCGGCTCCAATTACAACCATAAACTTTTTAAGTAGTTGCATAGTATCCACCTTTCACTTTTTATATATGTTCAAAATATAATATCAACTTTTATGTACATGAATTCGTGATATAAAGAATCAATGTTGAGATTCTGCTCTTGTGATGAAGCAGAGAACCACACAAAATTCAATATTAATATACATCACAACGGTGTCAGAATCTGACACTGGGGAATAAAAAATATTTGCAATCGTCTTTAATCTTAAAAATTCCTTATAAGTTACACAGTTTCATTTTATTACACCGAAAATGGCCACCACCGGTGGATATCGTTTCACATATAAAAAGTTTTTAGAGTCATATTTGTTCTTCCCTGAGAATCAAGACCCAACACAACGCGATTAAGGTAAAAAATCCTTGTAACAAATACACCTCCAATACATTACAGCGAAAATGGGTTCGTTTTGCCAAAACGGCCTTTTTGGCCGATAAATGTGTAGTAAAATTGTAATTTTTAATTTCAATATCCTTAACATCATAATCAAAGCGGATGTTACAAAACAACAGTGATGTTGTAGTGAATTTGTATTGAAATAGTTAGGTTCGGGCAGATGTGGACATCTGCCGCGCACAGAAATGTCAGGAGCGCAGGGCTCCTGACCTACAAGTACTAATTTATAGTTGTATAATGCAATCAATTATGTTTATATAATTTTATGATTTCTGATATTATTGGTCTAATAGTACTAGATATTTTATTGGGATTAATTGAAAAGGTAATCACCTGGCCTTTTGGGCGAGAGAAGAAAAAGATTATATTAAGAAAGCTTGAGTTTAAATTTATCGAATCAGAATCCATAGCTCATTCAAAAGACCGTAATGGGAATTCTGTGATTTGGTTACAGGTCTTTTGCATGAATAATTACTTCAAAACAATAAAGGGATGTAGGGCCAATTTATATAGTGTTTGGATTTGTCATGGGTATGGCAAATGCGAAAAAGTAAAAAATATTGATTTAAGAATCCCGCTACAAATCACTGAATCAAACGGGCATTATAAGACGAATATAATGGACCATAATCTATTGAAATTTAACTTATGTTATATTGATATTAAAAGACAAGAGTTGAATGTTACATCTGAAAAACGAAAGCCTAGTAAGAGATGGGAGTTTCGCCCGGGAACATATTTGTTTAAAATTGGATGCCATGCTTATAACGCAAGAAGCGATTTTCTATATTTAGAAATTCATCATAAAGGATTTGAAAACCCAAAAGTTGAGATTATCAATAGACCAGATGAAAAATATGGCGTAATTTAATATTACTCCTTTTCCACCAACTCAAATCTGGATAATGCTTTGCGGAATTTGTGGTCGGCATCGGGGTAGTACAGGCGATCGGCAATATTCATCTCGTAAATAATTATTTCATCGTCAACAGGGATATATCCAACAAAAGCGAGATCATATTCTCCACCCGGGTCGGTTGTCTCATAGTACAAAACAGATTGATTAGTTTCGGTTAAAATAGAGTCGGTTTTCTTAAATAATATTTTTGGATTCTCTTTGAGGTATGCCAGGGAATCGGCAGTGATAAATGTTTCGTAAGAATATTCATTTGTCCCGAATATCCAGATATAAATAATAATTTTTGAATTATAATATTGACTCGTGTCAGGAAACATCGCCGCACTATAATTATCAAGCCGCGCATTTTTGATATCAAATATCCAATTATCAGGTGCTTCAATACGGCATTGATATTCATCGGTCTCATAAAAGATGAAGTCTGGAGTTTGTATTTTGTCAGGAGAGTTTTCATCCCAGGCGTAGCTCTGGCAGGGGAGAAGGAATAGGAGAAATAGAGATTTAATTAGTAGTTGTTTCATTGGGATAAATATATATGGAAATGGTGTTTTTAAAAGGATTTTTGTTGGCATGGGCGTCAGTTCACACGCGCCATAAATGGGACGCAAGAACTAACGCAACAATTTAGTCTCAATGTTTATTTTGTGAAGAAATAAACTAACCCACAGCCCTTCGTTTATCTCAGGATTTGTAACAAGCTGTGGGGCAACCGGACTAATATGGCTAATCATAAGATGGTTACTGACTTAGCAATTGAATTATTTTATCAAATTCATTGCCTGTGAGCCGTTTTTAACGTATATTATTTATTCTGTACGGCAGAAAATTGGTTTTGCAGAACCTCTGCATAGCAGAGTTTTTGTATTGCCGAAAATTTGCCCTTGGAAACTGAAGAAACATACTTAGTTGTTAAGTCTATAAGATGAGGTAGTTTATGGTGAAAGTAGGAATTGTTGGCTACGGAGCCCATATGCCAAGGCATCGAATCAAGGTTGAGGAGATCGCCAAGGTTTGGGGAGCCGATGCGCCAAGTTACAAAAAGGGTCTGATGCTCAGAGAAAAATCGGTCCCGCCGCCAGATTGCGACACGATCACATTGTCAGTCGAGGCGACAAAAAATGCTCTCAGACGAGCC
>JAAERC010000813.1 GCA_024230695.1 Candidatus Zixiibacteriota bacterium | reverse complement strand
TTATTAGATAAATTGATTTTGTCGAAACCCATCGGGATTTCGACCTACCATATAAATATTGAGATTGCCACATCATCCCGATTAGAATCGGGATACATCGCAATGACGTATATTTTAAATTTGAAAAATCTGATTGGAGTTAATTATGAAAGTTGTTGTATTAGGTGCAGGATTAGTCGGCGGCCCGATGGCCCTCGATCTGGCCAATGATTCAAAATTTGAAGTCACATTAATTGATTATAGTCAAGCTGTGCTGGATAAAATCGAAAATGATTCAATTAGGAAAATCGCCAAAGATCTGTCAAATCCCGATGATGTCACAAAACTTGTAGCTGATTATGATATTGTTGTTAATGCAGTTCCCGGGTTTATGGGTTTCCAGACCCTGAAAAGTATTATCACTGCCGGGAAAAATGTTATTGATATCGCGTTTTTCTCCGAAGATCCATTTGAACTTGATGAGCTTGCTAAGAAAAATAATGTAGTCGCGATTATGGATTGTGGAGTCGCGCCGGGAATGAGTAATATCTTAACGGGATATGTTCATGAGCTGTTAGATAAAACCGATGTTGCATTGACCTATGTTGGCGGACTGCCGGAGATCCGCGAATGGCCATATGAGTATAAAGCGGTTTTTTCGCCAATTGATGTTATCGAAGAATATACCAGACCGGCTCGTTATGTTGAAAACGGACAGATGGTGATTCGTCCGGCTTTGACCGATCCTGAGTTGATGGAGTTTCCGGGAATAGGTACTCTTGAGGCCTTTAACAGTGATGGTTTACGGTCGCTGGCCAAAACTATAGATGCTCCCAATATGAAAGAAAAAACCTTGCGTTATCCCGGACATATTGACAAAATGAAAGTCTTCCGTGAAACTGGTTTTTTCAGTGAGGATGAGATCGACATCAATGGCACTAAAATTCGACCAATTGATTTCACTTCGAAACTACTTTTTCCAAAATGGAAATTAAAAGAGGGCGAAGTTGATATCACGGTGATGCAGGTTATTATCGAGGGTGAAAAAGATGGTAAAAAACTTCGTTACACCTATGATCTTTTTGACAAGTATGATGAAGCGAGTAAAGTTCATTCAATGGCCAGGACAACCGGATATACCGCGACGATGGCTGTCAGGATGGTCGCGAAAGGTTTATATACAAGAACCGGAATGTCGGTCCCGGAATTTGTCGGCAAGCAACCTGAGTGTGTTGAATTTATGCTAAATGGCCTTAAAGAACGGGGTGTTGTTTACAAAGAAACTATCGAGGAACTTAAGTAATAACGCAAGCGTTTACCAAATTACTTAAATAAGTTTCAATGTGTTAATTTAGTCTATTCGGGACAATTTGGAGAAGGACCGCTTTTGTATTTATAGTTTATCAGATAGACAATATCAAGGATATCTATTGTCAGATCGCTGTTAACATCACCTGATTCTACAAACATCGGGGCTGGTCCTTCTTTGTACTTATGGTTTATTAAAAATACGATATCAAGGATGTCTATCTCATCGTCGTCATTAACGTCGCCACAGGTATATAAGATATAACAGGCAACATCCAGCACTCCGACTAATGTCCCACAGTTACTATTGTCCGGCGCACAAGGTGAGGAAACATGCAAGCTATAGTCTCCCGAAGTCATATTGCAAAAGTAAGGATTACCACAAAAATTATTATTTATGGTTTCATATCCTTCAATGCCGTTTATCCAATCGCCTCCGTCATTTCCAAAGATATCGGTGCAGCTTATTACCGGTGCATTGTCAGGGTTAGAGCAATCTATTGCCTCGCCTAGAGTATTAAAAGCAATGATACAATTATCTATAGTCAGCATGTTGCCATTAGAGTGTATATATAAAGCGGCTCCATTTGATGATGCATTATTACAAAAATTGCTGTTTGTAATTGTACCGCCCATATATTTGTTATAGTAGGCACCCCCATTACTCGATGTGTTACCTATAAAAGATGAATTTTGAATTGATGGTTGCGACAGATAACTATAGATACCGCCACCATAAGTGGCATCATTTTCAATAAAAGTACACTCATTGATGTCTGGAGTTGCCGAATTTCCAAGATACATCGCTCCACCCTCAAATCCACTATTTTGTCTGAAAGTACAACTGCTGATAATTGGTGTTGAGCCATAAATACTCATTCCTCCGCCCCGACTGGCATAATTGTATTCAAAAATACAATTGGAGATGATCAGCGTTGAATTAGCGCAATTAATTCCAGCGCCGATGGTGGTACTGTAGGCATTACGAATTGTAAATCCATCAATTTTGGTGTCCGGCCCATATCCACTTGGTATTGTAATTCCTGAGTGTGGTTCCAACTCAGATCCGCCGCAATCAATTATTGTTGTTTCGGGACCATTTTCAGACAAGATGATCGGTTTTCCCTCCAGCACCATATCACGATTCCCCTGACCCGAGTATATGCCATCGGCAACCAAAATTGTATCGCCCTCGTCGGCGGCTTCAATTGCGCCGCCAATAGTAGCAATATCAGCAGGGACATGAATGGTTTTTGGTAAATTGATGATGGAAAACGAAATCATACAATAGATTCCCCATGGTACGCTCGATGCTATTTGTCTCCATTGATACCAATGCATATTATCATCCCAGGTATCGTGGCATCCGTAGTAATTTGTTCCGCCAACTTCCTCATAACCGATCGCGGTAATAAAATGATCGGTTCCCCCGTCTCCGTCAGTATCGACAAGAAGAACAACCGGACGATTAGCGTCAATTTCGGCCTTATATTCTTCCCAGGTTGCTTCTGGAAAGGTTTGATGGCTTGTTGATGTAATATAATGCGGCGCTACTAAATTTATATAATCGGTAAAAGCAATCAGTATGTCGGAATCGCCGCTCCATCCGTATGGTAACCCATATAAACTCTGAGATGTTTTCATAAAATCGGCGACGCAATTATCTTCATGCGCTCCGCCGGTTTCGGATTTGTCAGGTATAATATTGCCGAAGTAATCTTTGGGGCAGGAATAGTCATGATAATGATCTGAATAGGAAGGATTATTACAATCAATATTTCCATTATCCATAGCCATCATATTATTAACTTCGGTAGTCTGTCCCGCCGCGTCTCCCTCAACAAGGAATCTGTGTCCCTGTAAATCATAATATCCCATAATCATTCCCAGTGCGGTTGGGCCGCAACCATGATGCCAGATATAATAAGGAACGCCGGGGATAATCACCTGGTCTCTTATTGCCGGGCGAATTCCTTCATCAACACCTTCAGGACGGGTCGGACCGGAAGTACTAAGCTGGGCATGGACTGATGTTGTTGCCAGTAAAAATGAAGTTATAACCAATAAAAAAAATTTTGCTTTTGACATTTGATATTCCCCTATCAAATTTGAGATCGTTTTTTCTATATACGAGCATGCAAGACAACAACTGTTGAGATATCATATTTTATCTCAGTGGCTCATAAAATTAAATATACCGTTTTATCGGTTTTTGTCAAGGACTTGCTCAATGGAGATTGGGCACAAAAAAAAGTCAGGGCCAATTTGGCTCCAACTTTTTTTTAAAATTATAATATTATTACTATATTACACGTCTAAATTTCGGACATACTTAGCATTTTTCTGGATAAACTCTCGTCGCGGTTCAACAACATCGCCCATCAGAGTCGAGAAAAGATGATCCGCCTCAGCGGCATCCTCCATCGAAACCGATAACAGGGTGCGTGTTTCTGGATCCATAGTTGTTTTCCAGAGTTGATCGGGATTCATTTCACCGAGACCTTTGTACCGTTGGATCGAAACATTTTCGCCACCTAACTGCTTCATAAACCGATCGCGGTCATCATCGTTATATGCGTAATGTTCCTTTTTTCCTTTATACACTTTATAGAGAGGTGGTTGCGCGATATAAATGTTACCGGCTTCAATAAGCTCTTTCATATGACGGAAAAGGAAGGTCAGAATCAAGGTCCTGATATGAGCACCATCAATATCAGCATCAGTCATAATAATAACCTTGTGATATCGCAACCCATCGATTTTAAAATCTTCTCTGATACCACACCCCAATGCGGTTATCATTGTTCTAATTTCTTCGTTAGAAAGAACCTTGTCAAGACGTGCTTTTTCGACATTCAGAATTTTTCCTCGAAGCGGCAATATCGCCTGTGATCTTCGGTCGCGCCCTTGTTTAGCCGAACCTCCCGCCGAATCACCCTCTACAATATAAATTTCGCACATTGACGGATCGGTCAGCGAACAATCAGCCAGCTTACCCGGCAGAGCGGCATGGTCAAGAGCCGTTTTGCGACGGGTTAATTCTTTTGCTTTGCGTGCGGCCTCACGGGAGCGTGCCGCAGATATTATTTTTTCCGCGATTTTTTTGGCATCGCGCGGAGTTTCCTCAAAATGATTTGCGAGGTACTCATTGGTAATAGATTCAACAATACCGCGAACCTCGGAATTACCAAGTTTAGTTTTGGTTTGTCCTTCAAACTGAGGATCAGGAACTTTTACAGAAATTATTGCAGCCAGACCCTCACGGGAATCGTCACCAATAACCGAGATACCGCCTTTTCCGCCTTTTCCATTTTTCCCGTTTTTCCCTTTACCGCTTTTGGCATTTTTGAGAAGGTTGTTTTTTAGAACATAATTATTGATAGTTCGGGTCAAAGCTGTTCTAAAGCCGGTCAGATGAGTTCCGCCTTCTATAGTATTAATATTGTTGACGTATGTGAAAAGATTTTCGTTGTAGCTCTCATTATACTGAATAGCGATTTCAACATCAACGCCATCTTTTTCCTTGTGTAAATAAATTGGCTTTTTAAACAGGACAGTTTTGCCTTCGTTGATATAGGAAGCAAATGCTGACAGTCCGCCCTTGAATAAAAATTCTTGTTGTGTGTCTTCCTTACGATGATCGATCAGAGTTATTTTTAGGCCGCTGTTTAAAAATGCAAGTTCCCGCATCCGGACAACAAGCGTTTTAAACTTAAAATTTATTTCCTCAAAAATTGTACTATCGGGGTAAAAACAGGTTTTTGTGCCGGATTGTTTCCGTTTTCCAATTTTTTTTACTTTATCCTGTACCTTGCCTCGTTTGTATTCCTGTCTGAACACTTCACCATTGCGGCAAACTTCAACCCAGCACCATTCGGAGAGAGCATTTACGACCGATACACCAACGCCGTGTAACCCGCCGGAGACCTTATAACTGGAGTGATCAAATTTACCCCCAGCATGAAGCATCGTCATGACTACTTCCAGTGCCGATTTTTTCTGAGTAGGATGTTTATCGGTAGGGATACCGCGACCATTATCGGTGACAGTGATTGAATTATCCTTGCCTATTTCGACTTTGATGGCTGTGCAGAATCCTGCCACAGCCTCATCGATCGAGTTGTCAACGACTTCATATACCAAATGGTGCAGACCTCGACTGTGGACATCACCAATATACATCGCCGGACGGCGACGAACCGGTTCGAGACCACGTAATACCTGAATTGTGTTAGCATCATATTGATGCTCATTTGCTTTTGTTTCTTTCATATCTTTTATTTTTGCTTTCACTGGCGTAATTTTTCAGTGTCCTATGCAATAAAATGTATTTTTTTTACCGACTTGCCCCCAGGTACGGTATGAATTTCCTGCAGAATACGATCAACGTCGAGAAGTAATTCCTGACGCCAGACGGCATCTGGAACAGCAACAAAAAGGGTATCATTTTCATATCTGATCGCCTTTGATACCTCGGCTATTTTATCCCCGACAATTTCTGGCCACGACGTAACTATTTTCCAACCGTCCAGTGTATGGCCAAGACCCATACGAGCTAGAATGCTGTTAAGCAGTGGCCCCAGGCGGGTTGCCGGCTTTTTAATACTTCTGTTATCAGCCATATTCATACAGAAGAAATATAACCAATTTTTAGTTGTACGGCAAGATAAAATAATTTTATATCTTAATAGATAGCAGGGAGTTAGGAGAATGTGAAACTAAGTATTTTGAGGAATTTACCAGTTTCGGTCAATAGAGCGAAGTTGTCTCTTTTTTGGGTGTTTTGGATTGGGAATATAAAAATCTGGACCCTCTCTTCGAACCATTCTTACTGTTAAATCCTGGCATGCCTGACAACGTCGAAGATGATTGACATCTTTTTTCCTTACCAGACGGCGACCCCGATGTTCCGGCGCATAGACAGGATTGGCCACAATCTCATAACCTTTGGATGGTTCTTTTTCGTCATAAAAATGGACGCCGGCAATGATATTACGAGTTCCCGGTTCATAGATCGTGGCGCCGGGACATTCAATAAAGATTTTATCATCATCAAGCGCGGTTTCACCTTTGAAAGGATTTTCAACTGGTTTGCGAGTGGCATTTTTTGCTTTCTCGGCTTCCAGATCAGTCATGTTTTGTTTGGCTGTTTTGGCTTTTTCGGCGTTTTCAGCTTTTGCGGCCTTTTTTGATTGCTTCTTTTTAGCCTTATATTTCTTCTTAGGATTTGGTTCTGGTGACATAGTTAAACTCCAAGGTAGATGTCGGCTTTGGGACGTCCAAGAACCAGAGACGTTTTTCCCGGAATCAAATCAAGTAATTGGGTGACTTTCTCAAGTTCTGATAATTTTGTAAGTTTATGAGTAAAAAATAGTATCTCGGCATTTCTATTGGATGCATTGATTACCGGCAGTAATGGTGCATAGTTGATTTGATTATTAGTATTAACCGTAATGTTATCAATATCAAATGCGATTTTCATACCAGATTATCCTTTTACCATTAAGACAACGGAGAAGAATGCGACCGTTACTGGTAGTATATAAGCAAATGAATAGGGTAAAAAATAGGTTGCGATAAATGTTATAGCCACTGACGGGATAACAACAAAACGAACCAGATTAAAGGAAAGTTTTGTGACTTTTCCGAGTATTAGTCCAATAATACTTACCAGCAAAAGAGCGGCGGCAATAATACCAGCTGTCCCAAATCTTTCTTCAATAAATTGGCGGCAGACATCAATCAG
>JAAERC010000812.1 GCA_024230695.1 Candidatus Zixiibacteriota bacterium | reverse complement strand
TTTCCAAAGGTATTTAGAATTCAATTCTTAAAAAGGACCCTGAATGGTTGAAAAGATATTGTTCAATTTGTTAATTTCGCTGAACACTTTTCCAAAGTTCAAAATATTCACAACGGGAATTTCTTTCTTTCCCTGGTTACTGTGGCACTGAAAATTTAACGTTTAGTTCAGGTGCCACCGAGCGAAGCCGAGGGAACTTGGGGTGGCGAAGTCGCCCCAAGTGGTCACCTGAATCTACTATTAGGTAAAACGTGTTATAAAGATAGGGGCCCCACTCTGATGCTAATTGCCTGCAAGCTATTCATCAGAGTGGTAACGAATAATCCTATTAAGAAGGAGGACCCCCGATGAACTTTACCACATTGAACCAACTCAATTCAAATGCAATTATTGCCTGTGATGTCAGCAAGGATACCATAAACCTGGTTATGAAGCTAGGTAAGCGCTGTATTGAACGAGAAATTAAAAATCATACAATCACTTTAGAAAATGAATTGTTCCAATTAAAAACCTTTGCCGGTCGGTGTGGTATTCAAAATATATGGGTGGTTGCTGAACCCACAGGGATTTATCATGAAATTTTGTTCAGAGCTGCTAAGAGGATTGATCTTCATACTGCCTATGTTTCTGCTGAGTCAGTAGCAAAAATGAGAGTTATTGAAACCAATGATACCGGTAAAACTGATATCAAGGATCCCCATGTCATCCATACACTGGCCTCCATTGGAAAAACCCTGCAACATAGATTTTTAGAGGAACCCTACAATCTGCTCCGACGGTGGAATAAAATATATGATTCAGCTGATAAAAGTGCCGTTAAATCTAAAGGTGCGATCCGTACTTTAATTAAAGAGTTATTCCCTGATTTTGATAAGAAAAAAGAATTCATTTTTGGTAACTCCGGTAAAGCACTCATGGCAAAATATAAATTCAACCCTTACCGCATTGTCAAGACGGGTAAAAAGCGTTTTACCTCTGCTATGAAAAAGGCTGTCCCCCGCATTAAAAATATCACAATTGACCTTGTTTTTAATCAAGCCCTGGCCAGCATTAGAAATAATGTTAGCCCAAAACTTATTGAACTCATTGAGCTTGAACTAATCCAGCGTTGGCAGGATTTAGATCGTTATGCAGACCGAAAACAACAAGCAAAGAAATCCATGGAAGAACTATATACTCAAGCGCGCTGCGATGATCCCAAATTGCCTGTCGCTCGAAAAGGAGTTATCACTCAATTCCATCTGGCCCGTATCATTGCAGAGACCGGTCCTTTAAGCGACTTTAATTCCTGGAGAAAACTCATGCGGTTTGCCGGGTTCAATCTTTGTGAAAGGCAAAGCGGTACATATCGAGGTAAAACAAAAATCAGTAAAAAGGGGCGAAGACTCATACGTAAAGTTCTAAACTTAATCATTTTGCCACTGATTAGAAAACAGGGTCTTTATGGGTCATATTATCATCATAAAAAAGAATCCATGCCCGGTACTAAGGCAATGACTGCGGTTTCCAGACATTTTTTAAAGATGCTCTATGGAATGTACCGAACCGGTTGTGAATTTAACAAAACCCGTGTTTTTACCTGTGAAAGCCAGTTTGACCAGGCAGCTTAAAGCCTTAGACCTCCCGTGCCGAGATGACCGCCAGGCGTTTGTCACTCAAAAGAGATGACCACCTGAATCGTAATACCGTCACTCGGTACGGGTTATTTTCAAGACATGGCCAGTAAAGTAGAATGGTTTCTACGAAAACCGAAAAGGTAGCATTGCCAGTTTTGAAACCTACATTTAAATACCGCCATATCACATGGGGGATTCTTTGAGGCTCCCCCATGTGAATGGCTATAGTTGAAATAATAATATCTGTTGACCTTTTGCCTAAAGGTAACGCCTTGTTATACTCAGCAAACCGATTTCATTACTTTTGAATTGTAGCTGGATCGTTTTTTGTAAAGTCATCCCAACCTTTAATAAGGCTCCAAAGAACATAAACACCACAAATTGTACCAATAGGGAAAGTAAATAATTGAATAACTCCCCAAATGATTCCCCCAACGCGTCCCCATTTCTTGTGCTCTATAATTGCAGTACCTATTTTGAATTGGACTACCAATAGTATTATACTCAACAGCATTAATAAAAAAAATGGAATGAAAAGATCTATTGTTTCTATTGATAACCTTGGTATTAAATCTGGAAGAACAAATGCTATAAAAGAGAAAACTAATATTATAGCAACGATCCAATTAATGAAGATAATTAATCTTCCTGCTTTTTCATATGATTGCATGTATTACCATAGAGTATAACGGTTGAGATCAGGGGCCGCCGACCGCAGGGAGGAAACAAGGTTCCACTATACTTTGGTAGGAACCAATCTGTTCCAAGGTTGTCACAGAT
>JAAERC010000811.1 GCA_024230695.1 Candidatus Zixiibacteriota bacterium | reverse complement strand
ATTCTTTCTGATGTCCGGGCGGCTGTTGATGATCCTCGAATCTCTGCTCTGGTTTTAAATCTTTCAGGGATGCGCATCTATCCCGAACATGCCTGGGAGATCCGCGAGGAACTAAAACGAGCCAGGGAATTTGGCAAACGGGTGTTTGTTTTTATCGAAAATGCTGGAATGGTTCAATATCATTTGGCCAGTGTGGCCGACAAAATCATTCTTGACCCGGCCGGTTCACTGCGTATGGCCGGGTTTGTTATGGGGCGCACCTATCTGAAAGGAACTCTTGATAAACTTGGACTTGGTTTTGAACCGTGGCGATTTAATAAATATAAGTCGGCACCGGAACAATATAGCCATTCTGAGATGTCTGAAACCGACCGCGAACAGAATCAGGCTTATATTGACAGCCGTTATGAGTTGGTCCGAGAAAATGTATGTAATGAGAGAGGTTTCTCTGCAGATGAATTTGATCAATTAGTTGATAATGTCACTTATATTTTACCAAATAAAGCAGTTAAAGTAAATCTGGTTGACACTTTGGGGCGTTGGTCGGATATGGGAAAGATCATAAAAAATATAACAGGAGCGCAGCTTGGAGCGATTTCCAGAAACGGTTTATTAGATAACGCATTACCGCAATCGGATTGGGGAGCGCGAGATAGAATAGTTGTTGTTTATGGTCTCGGCGATTGTGAGATGGACCGGGGTATCAGAGCGCGCTGGCTGGAACAACTGTTTTTAAGGCTCGCCCGCGATAAATCGATTCGAGCAGTCGTTTTCAGAGTTGATTCTCCCGGCGGTCTGACAATGCCGGGTGATATTGTTGCGCAGGCAGTTAAAAAATGTGCCGCCGAAAAACCAGTGATTGTTAGTCAGGGACAGATGGCGGCATCGGGTGGATATATGATCTCGACTTATGCCGATTCTATTTTAGCCGGCCCGAGTACTGTCACCGGATCTATTGGAATTTATGGCGGATGGGTGTATGATAAAGGAATTGGTGGAAAAATAGGAATGAACTCAGATTTTGTCAGCCGGGGGAAACATGCCGATTTAATGACCGGCATCAGGCTTCCATATATTGGCCTGCAGATCCCGGCACGTAATCTTACTGCCGATGAGTATGATCAAATGGAAAATGTTCTGCATGAGTTGTATGATGATTTTGTAACTCAGGTCTCAATTGGACGGGGTATTGATATTGATAGTGTCAAAAAGATAGCTGAGGGGCGGATATATTCGGGGCTTGATGGCAAAAAAGTCGGGTTGGTTGATAAAATCGGAGGGATGATGACAGCGATTGATATGGCAAAAAATATGGCCGGAATAGAATCTGATGAGTTGGTAGATATAATTGAGATTCCAAGATCAAGAGGACTATTTAATTTGCGGAAAAAACTTAATCCGTTTGGTTTTTCGATTGAATTAGATCCGGTTTATAATTATTTGAGGCTTTTAACTAAGAATCCGATGCAACCATTACCAATGCTTGAACCGGGAATGTACCCCGAGATGGAATAAGGCTCATGTTGAAAATACACTTGCTGGTTGATTTTGATGAGGTTTGGATAAAGCAACTAAAGGCTGAGCTTGATTACGATATTGTTCTGACTCATGGCAAAGAGAACGATGCAGTTTATGAAAGTGAAGTGCTTATATCAGGACTGCCCCAAGAAGATATATTAGAACAAAACAAAAAGATACACACATTAGTTATTCCCTGGGCCGGGCTGCCGAAACAGACCCGTGAGTTGATGCTTCAATATCCTAATATCAATATTTATAATATTCATCATAACGCTATCCCGACTGCCGAGACCGCATTTAGTATGATGTTAACTATCGCCAAAGATATTATTCCGATTGACCGGAATTTTAGGAAATTTGACTGGTCGCCAAGATATTCTGATAGTAATGCATTGACATTATCTGGCAAAACTGTGCTGATATTTGGCTATGGTGCAATCGGCAAATTGATTGGAAAATATTGCGCTGGAATTGGGATGAACGTTATTGCGACAAAATGGAATGCGGATAGTGCAAACGATAATATTGCTGAAATATTTTCATCCGACAAAATAAATGAATTATTGCCAAAAGCTGATGTTCTGTTTATCTGTGCACCATTGACGCCAGAGACAGAAGGATTAATTGGCAAAAATGAATTATCGCTGCTCCCCGGTGATGCGATATTGATTAATATCGCCCGCGGGGATATTATAAATGAATCAGATTTATATAATGAACTAAAAAGCGGACGGATCAGAGCCGGACTTGATGTATGGTACAACTATCCCAAGGAAGAAACACAACGTGTTCATACTGAACCATCGAAGTTTCCATTTCACGAGTTAGATAATGTTGTTGTCACTCCTCATTTGGCCGGGCACTGTAAAGAAATCGAGACAATGCGGATAAATCATCTTGCGAAGCTTCTGAACAAACTTAGTCGTGGCGAACAAATTGATACTAAAGTAAATCCGGAGGTTGGGTATTAGTATAAAGACAGGATCACAGGGGATCCTGCCCTACTAATCTAATTATATGATATTGATACCATAATTGAAAACAATTTACTCTTATTTACAACTCCATTATCTGTTTGATAATTGATTCGTCATCTGGCAATAACTCGGCTTTGACAAGGCGTGGCACAAGTGTTCGCCATGATTCATCGGCCTTGAATACTTCTTTGAAAATCGGTAATGCTCTTTCAATTTCACCAATTTCAACCAATGTGGCCGCCTGCCAGAATAGTATCTCCATATTTCCGGGTGAGAGTTCAGCCGCTTTGCTATATACGTCGTTTGCTTCCTCGAACTTTTTCTGTGAGATTAACTCATCACCTTTGTTCATGAGATTATATGCACGATTCACATCTAATAATCTTCTTAGTTCTGGTAATGGCGCGGGGGAGTCATCGACACGGACATCAATGATGTTATCGAGCCATTTCATCCCGGTTGATTTGGCCGCGACAACAATCATCGCCGCCGATTGCTTACCTCGAATATCGCCACCCTCGGCTTCGGCGGCTTCGAGGGCTTTCATCATCCGTTCGGCCAGATCACCTTTGGCATTTTCAAATGCCTCGGCCATCGCTGACCAGACAGTATTGTTGCGCATCAGATTCGCCTGCACCGAATAGTTTTTGCCGACCTGATGTCCCGCCTCTGCGATACATTTATCACCAGTATGAGTTGAGATCACGCAGTTTTTGTCGATCATCGCCACCTGACGGACATTGTTATCGGGATCGGAAACCAGAAGTCCCTCAAGTGACTGTTTGGCCGATTTCCCGTTTTTCATCATCTCCAAGCCCAGTGGCCCATAGGTGAAATCTACCAATGATTGGGTTGCCACCGCACCAACGCCAGGCTCTAACCAGATAACATCGGCGACTTTAAACCAGTGCGATTGCACTGCCGCGCCAAATTGCCCGGTAGTCGAATCATAAGCAACAATTGAGTAGGTGTTAACCGGACGAATTGGACGTGCCGAATTGTCGTTAGCCATTGAGATTGAGAATATCAAAGCCGTAATAATAATTAACATTGTTAGATGTTTCATAATAGAATCCTTTCTATTGTAATTTCTCTAATAATTTTTTACCCCGGCTCCTTATTGATGGGCTTCCATTTCTTATTTGATCATTTATGAGGATATATATTTTTGATTTTAAATGTGAATATTTTAAGGCGATATCTGCTAATGCCTGCAATGAATTAACACGAACGATTTGGCTTTTGTTATTTATTGCCCAATTTGAAAGTTCGATAAACACGGCGCTCGCTTCTTTCTCAGTAAGTTGCATATATGAAAGCATCAATGCAACATGCCATTTAACTTCCTGTTGGTCGAATTGGTCTATTTTGCTTAATATTGTTTTCTTATGTTTTTTGAGCAAATGCGGATGTTTTTGAGATACTTTTTCGATAACATCGGCGGCGCGCATTCTTATAATTGGATCGGTATCAAAGATACCGGTGAATATCTCATCAAACAATCGCTGGTTGTTTTTAATCATTTTAACAACTTTGTTGGCGTTACCGATTGATCGTCGGTCGCCACCCTGTAATTTGTTTAAGAGATCCATAATTATATCGAAAATGTAATTTGCATTAGTAATTTTATCTATATAAAAATAGATTTAATAAATGCTGATTACGCCAGTGTGGTTACAATGAAATTAGGTGAATTTTCATAAAATATAATTTAAACATAATAATATGCAAATGTATTAAAATTCGGAGACGTATTTTATCCATGATAACTAAATTTTCATTATTGGAATTGTAGTTGTTGTTTTCAAAATAAGTATAAAGCTGTAATCTAAAATAAGAATAGGCGCTGTTTTTGTGTCTGTTCGCCAAAATTTCATATTAGGAGATAGAGTTATGAAGCTAAAAAAAGAAGATATTCCTGTAGCTTTGGAATTGCCAGTTGCCACCTTTCGGGTCGCTGAATGGGATGAAACTGCTGTCGCATATGTTACAATGAAGGCCGGTGCCGATGCTACCCCGCTACTTGAAGGACTTAAGGATGACCATTGTCAGTGCCCGCATTGGGGTTATATGCTTGAGGGAGCAATCAAGGTGAAATATACTGATGGAACCGAAGAAGTATGCAAAGCTGGTGAAATGTTTTACTGGCCTGCCGGACATACTGTCAGTGTCGATGAAGATACTTCTTTTGTAGAATTTAGCCCCAGGAAAGGGCTTAAAGAGGTCTATGATCATATTGGGGAAAAAGTGGCGGCGATGTAATAATGATTTAAGTCCAATAAAAAAGCCCCCACATTTGTGAGGGCTTTTTTTTGCATTACTGCTGTTACTTTGCGTTCTGCTTTTCTTTTTGTTCGGCGAT
>JAAERC010000810.1 GCA_024230695.1 Candidatus Zixiibacteriota bacterium | reverse complement strand
TTGATTTTAGTTCCTGTACTATGGCACTATAATATACCCATGAGAGATAATGATTGTTACTCCAGACGGCTTGATAAACCTCTCGTAGATCCTTTGATATAAACGCCAGAAGATATTCCTCACCATCAAAAACACCGTTGGCCCATGTTCCCGGCCATCTTTGCACAACCATTTTACCTTTGGTTCCAACCTCTATATTTATTCCGGGTAATTCGATTGGTTCATAAACTTTGAGTGTTATTTTTACTCCTCTATCTGATGCTTCCAATATATTTTCCCTTAGTTTTTCAACGACATTTGGAAATATATCAAGAATCACTACACGTTTGCAGTTAGATAACATATTCCGTAAACGGGCAAATATCTGATCGACCGAGCGAAGTTGGTATATCTTATTATCTGTTTGAGAATTTGTTAGTTTACTTAGCTCATTTTTGGCTTGTTCTGAGAATACTGTGACTCGATTCTTTAGATTATCTAATAGTTCGTCAATATCAACGGCTCGGCAAAGGCGGGTGGAGCTGTTGTCGATTATTATAGCACCTTTTTTATGCAATGATTCAATTGCTTTATAAGTATTTGCAACCGGTTTGCCGATTTCCTTGGCTACCTTATATCCGGTCGCAGGTGAATGTTGGACCAGGCATGTATAGATCTCTGCTTCAAGATTGGTAAAACCTA
>JAAERC010000809.1 GCA_024230695.1 Candidatus Zixiibacteriota bacterium | reverse complement strand
TCCACGCCATGGCATAAATGCTACCAAAACATTTGAACCTAAGGCCAACTCACCATTCTGAGTAGCCGGTCCATCAGCAATAACATCGCCCTTATTGACCTTTTCTCCCTGCCTGACCAAAGGACTATAATCTATACAGGTGTCCTGATTAGAGCGGCGAAACTTTGTCAATTTATATTCATCGTTTTCCAAATAGCCTAACTCATCAGTACCAGGTTTAACTTCAGGCTCAATAATGATTTTATCCGATGCAGCATAAACCACTTCGCCGGCCTGCTCCGCAATAATGGCAGCACCCGAATCGGTCGCAACCTTTCCTTCCATACCAGTACCTACCACCGGTGAATCGGTAATAAGAAGTGGGACAGCCTGACGTTGCATATTAGAGCCCATCAAGGCACGGTTCGCATCATCATGCTCCAGAAACGGAATAAGTGAGGCCGCGACAGAAACGATCTGTTTAGGTGAGACCTCTATATAGTCGATCTTGTCAGGAGCAACAACAGGGTAATCAGAACGGCTTCTTGCCTTAATAAGAGGTTTGACCAAAACTCCCTTGTCATTGATCTCCTCGTCTGCCTGAGCGATAATATAGCGATCCTCTTCATCAGCAGAAAGGTAGGTAACATCATCAGTTAATTTACCTTTTTTAACTTTTCTATAAGGAGTCTCAAGAAAACCGTACTTGTTAATTCTGGCAAAAGTTGCCAAATAAGCAATAAGTCCAATATTTGGACCTTCCGGCGTTTCAATCGGGCAGAGACGGCCATAATGAGTATGATGAACGTCTCGAACCTCAAATCCGGCTCGTTCACGGGTCAAACCACCAGGACCAAGTGCCGAAAGACGACGCTTATGAGTCAACTCCGACAACGGATTAGTCTGATCCATAAACTGCGATAACTGCGATGAACCAAAAAATGTTTCCACCACAGCCGAAACCGTGCGGGCATTAATCAATAGCTGGGGAGTAACACCCTCTGAATCTTTAAGTGATAACCTCTCCCTTATCGACTTGGCCACTCTTGATAATCCAACCGAAAATAAATTGGAAAGCAGTTCTCCAATTGTTCGGGCACGTCTATTTCCAAGGTGATCGATATCATCTAAGAATCCCCGTCCATTTCGAAGATCCATTAAATATGAAATAATAGTCGTAAAATCTTTAATATCAAGAACCGTTGTAGTAAGAGGAATTTCAAGTCCCAACCGTTGATTTATCATATACCGGCCGACTTCGCCCAAATCATATCTTTTAGTATTAAAGAAAAGTCTTTCAACCAATGCTTCAGCAATCTGTATTGTCGGCGGGTCACCCGGTCTGAGCAATGAATAAATTTTACCAAGCGCTTCTTCACGGGATTTAGTCGTATCTTTGGCAATTGTCTTAATAATCACCAGGGCGTCGCGAGAGTTTTCTTTGACAACAACTTTGATCTTTTTAATTTTCGCTTCTTTTAAGGTCTCCAGAAGATCCTCAGTGATAAGCTCACAGGTTGCGGCAATGATTTCTCCAGTTTTCTTATCAACCACCGCTTCAGCCAGATGACTATCAATAATATCTTCCGCTTTCGCGCTTGACAAAGTAATGGTATCTATCTTATAAAATGTCGACAGTAATTCTTCGTCAGTCGCATATCCAATCGCACGAAGCAAAGTTGTTATCGGTACTTTACGGCGCGAATCAATGGTGACATACATAATATCATTAATATCGATTTTAAATTCGAGCCAACTTCCTCTATAAGGAATTATTCGAGCCGAATAAAGCAGTTTTCCATTTGGATGAGTGCTTTCATTAAAAAAGACACCCGGCGAACGATGTAACTGACCAACAATCACTCGCTCGGAACCATTAACAACAAATGTTCCCCAACGAGTTATTAAAGGTAGTTCACCTAAATAAACATCCTGCTCGATAATATCTTTGACTTCTTTTTTGTCCTCTTCGCCTTCTTTGGTAATCAATCTCAAAGTTGCTCGAAGCGGAACCGCGTTGGTCATATTCCGTTCGCGGCATTCATCAATGGTATATCGAGGTTTCCCCAATGAATAGCTGACATACTCCATTGTATGATTTTTCTTGATGTCGGTAACAGGAAAAATATCATTAAAAATTTGTTGTAACCCCTGATTATCCCTTTTTTCGGGGTCCACATTTTGTTGAAGAAAATGCTCATATGATTTTAGCTGGACATCCAGTAAATTCGGCATTTCAACAGTATCTAATTTCTTCCCGTACGTCAGCTTGTCCTGTTTTTCTACGACTGCCAAATCAATATCCTCCAATAATACTTAAAGGCATGATATCAAAAACTCCATTGTTTAAAACAGATTTTATCAAGAACTATCAAAATCAAGTAACCCGTATTCGGCGAATCTGTTTTAACTTTCGTTTTTCTCCCGACAAATTAATGCCTGCGGAGCCATCCTCTACAGAACTTTCGCCGGATATTGCAATCGGTTTGGGCGAGAGCCCAAACCGTATCCGGTAAAAACAACCTTAGAACTAAAAAGTTCCCTATCTCTAAAAAAAACTACTTAATCTCTACCTGCGCGCCAACTTCCTGAAGTTTCTCAATTGCCGCTTTGGCTTCATCTTCTGGAATTCCTTCTTTGACCTTTGAAGGAGCTTCATCAACCACTGCTTTGGCTTCTTTAAGACCCAAACCGGTCAATTCACGCACAACCTTAATAACCTGAATCTTCTTATCGCCACATGCATTGAGCATAACATCAAATTCGGTTTTCTCTTCTGCGGCAGCTTCGCCACCACCTGCGGCAGGAGCGGCGGCCACGGCGGCCATAGGTGTAACGCCAAATTTATCCTGAATTGCTTTGGACAAGTCCGCAAGGTCCATAGCCGATAATGTCGATATACTTTCGACAATCTCTTCGATTACTTTATTGTCTGACACTTTCTCTGTCCTTTCGATACTTAAAATCTCAATTTAACTGCGTTACCTCAAATCAAATGGGAGGGTGCCCACTTAGAAGCATGATCTGCGTAACAACAAAATACCCAAATTATTTTATTATTCTCTTTTAAGCCTTGGATGCCTCTAATGCATCCACTGTCGCCACTAACTCCTGGAAAACTGCATCCAACGATGAAACGATATTACTAATCGGAGCTTCAACAGATGAAACTATCTGTGAAAGTAATACTTCGCGTGACGGCAAGTCAGCCAGACGAGTTATTTCATTCCCCGGATAAAGTTGACCATCAAAAACAAACGCCTTGATAATTGGTTTTTCAATATCCTTAAATGATTTATAAAGAATCTTTGCCGCAATCGCCGGATCATCAGCCCCAAAGGCCAGGGCTGTTTGCCCTTGTAGATAATCTACAATGTATTCTAATCCAGCCTCTTTAGCGGCAATTCTCATCAATGTATT
>JAAERC010000808.1 GCA_024230695.1 Candidatus Zixiibacteriota bacterium | reverse complement strand
TGCAACCTCGGCTTATGTATCAGGCGCTGACGGTGCATCTGAAAGCAAAAAACTTACTCAGGGCTCTCTTTCGGGACTTAATGCACTGGTACAGACTTATGCTATCGAGTCAATTGGTACATCACTTGTTGATGCCGGACAGGTGACATTGACCCAATCGTTTGAAGTCGCGCTGGTACCTATTTTCCAGTTTGCCGTGTTTTATCATGACGACCTTTGGACACAGCCGATTTTTGATATGGATGTAACCGGTCGTGTCCATGTTAATGGTGATATGCATATGCAGGATAATGGAAAAGGCAGAACGCTTGCTTTCCATGAACGTGTGACCTGCTCTGGTGATATCAATTACGGTCTTCCAAGTGGCACTTATGATGTCGGAGATGTTGGGTTTTATGATAATAATGGCAACTATGTCAGCATGAAAAAAGACGGTAAATGGCTTGACGCGTCAAGCTCCGATTGGTACACAGAAGCCTCGGCCCGTTGGGGCGGTATGGTTCAGGACAAAGCCTTTGGGCAGGGTGAACTTACATTACCGATGGCCGCTAACGGTGATCCGCATGATCTGATTGAAAGAGCCGATGGCGGTAATAAGAATTCTTTTGAGGATAAGGCCGATCTCAAAATTATGGATGGCCGGGCATATGTAAAATCCGGGTCGATCTGGCAGGATGTCACAGTATCTATGACATCGTCGGGAATATTAACAACTGATGCATCGGTTGAGTTTTATGATGCTCGTGAGAAAAAGACGATCAGTAATACACAGATAGATATGAACAAACTATCTTCAAATAAGTATTTCCCATCCAATGGCGTTATTTATATTTCAGATCAGAGAAGTACTACAGGTCAAAATGGCACTTCACTGGTTAATGGTGCAGAAATTGGCCAACCATTAACAGTTGCTTGTGAGAATCCGTTATATGTACAGGGTGATTTCAACACTATCAACAAACAGCCGGTGGCCGGTATGGCCGATGCGGTCACATATCTTTCCAATAGTTGGAATGCGGCCGATTCAAAATCATCCTATAAGAACAGAAATGCATCAAAAACCTCGGTAAATATGGCCTTTGTTACCGGTGATGTTGAGCCAAGTAAAAGCAACTATGGCGGTGGATTAGAAAATCTTCCACGCTTTTTAGAGAATTGGAACGGCACCGAATTTAATTACACCGGTTCAATGATACAGGGCTGGCGTTCAGAGCAGGCCAAGGGCACCTGGCGGTACACCGATGGTGTCGACCCGTATTATTCGGCCCCTAAACGTGTATGGAGTTTTGATACAGATTTTGAAGATCCGTCCAAACTCCCGCCAGATTCACCAACTATTCAATTGTTCCAGCGCACCGGTTGGAGTCAGCAAAACGTTGGTTATACTGTTTCTAACTCAGATGCCACGGTGGATGTAGTAGAATAGAATAGAATGTCATCGACGGCAAAAAGGAGATAGTAATATGAAACTACTCAGAAAGATAAGAAACTCGAAAGGCTCGGTGACATTCATCGCCGTCATGATGATGGTCATGCTCAGCATGATCGGCGTGGCGGCGCTAAAACTGGCCAATGATGAAGTCAATATTGCCGGTAATCAAGTGAATGAAACAATGGCCTTCTACGCCGCTGAATCAGGTCTGGAAAAAGCATCGGCTGAACTTCAGACTGCTTACGAAAAAAATGGCGGCCCGCCCAGCACATTCCCGGCTGGTAATGAAAAACTGACCGACGCGACTTCGGCCTATGTATCCGGTGTCGATGGTGCCGCAGAAAATCGAAAACTTACTCAGGGTACTTTGTCCGGATTAAATGCACTGGTTCAAACATACACCATTGAATCAATTGGAACATCGCTTGTTGATGCTGGTCAAGTAACATTAACGCAAAATTTCGAATGTGCTCTTGTTCCAATATTCCAATGGGCGGTTTATTATGAAGATGATTTATGGGTAGAGCCGGTTTATGATATGAACCTTGACGGACGGGTTCATGCAAATGGCTCTATGTACATTAGAACCGCATCATCAAGTGCCACTCTTCTCTTTGAAGATAGAGTGACAAGCGGTGGAAATATAATTAATGGTTTCCCTTGGGTAGGATCTAAGGGCGATGTTAGATTCACCGATAATAGTGGCAATGATGTAAGTATGCTTCAGGGCGGTGACTGGATTGATTCAAAACGATCAGATTGGTATGATACTGCGGGTGTTCTTTGGGGAGGGATGGTTCAGGATGATGCCTTTGGGCAGGAAGAACTAAACCTACCAATAGGTGGCGGCAATGCGCACAAATTGATTGAAAGAGCCGGTGGTAGCAATTCTGATTCCTTTGAAAATAAAGCCGATCTTAAAATAATTGATGGCACTCCTTACTCAAAGATTGGCGGTGTCTGGACAGATATCAGTACATTTATTAGTAGTGATATAATAAAAGATGATAGTGATGTCGAATTCTATGATGATAAAGAAGAAAAGTGGGTAAGAAATACTCAAGTAGATGTTGATAAGCTGGCGGCCAGTGGTTACTATCCCAATAATGGAATTATCTATATATCTGACCAACGAAATTTATCTACTGCAACACATGGAACTGTAGTTAACGGCACAACTCTTACAAATGGTGATGATTTATCCGGTAATCCTCTAACGGTTGCCTGCGAAAATCCCGTTTATATTCAGGGGGATTTTAATACAACTAATAAACAACCCGCTTCTGTACTATGTGATGCCATTTATTTTCTATCAAATACATGGGATTATAGCAAGGCGGAAAAAGGCGATAGCTATGTAGATAGAAAACCTGATATAACTGAAGCTAATGTATGTTTTATGACCGGTGATGTCGAAGCCGATGTTTCGGCAAAAAACCATCAGGGCGGATTGGAAAATCTTCCGCGCTTTCTGGAAAATTGGAATGGCACCGAATTAAAAATTAGAGGATCAATGATACAGATGTGGAGATCAGAACAGGCTATTGGAGATTACTCATACAAACAATACTATACAGCACCTTCCAGAAATTGGGGATTTGATACGGATTTGGAGGATCCTACAAAACTACCTCCAGGAACTCCACAGATCCAAGTTTTCCAGAGGACCAGTTGGAATCAGGAGAATGTTGGGTACACTCAGGCACCGACAAGTGAAATTGATGTAATCCAATAATTATTAACGGAGATACCAAGATAAAGGCCCCGATTCATCGGGGCCTTTATCTTGTACTTATAATTTCAATACAATTTTTAGCGACCTGTAAAAGATTTAACAAACCCCGTATATACTGATGTTCCAAGATGTTCATTATTGTCAGCGTCACCACGGCTTTGAGTTCCGAAAAAATAATCTTTTAAATCAAGCTTCACGCCGATTTGATAATATTTATCATTATTATAATTTGCGAAAATATTCAGATTCGGTTTTACCTGCCAGCTTATGCCATAATTATATTTGGCATGAGACAAACTTTGTTTAGATGACAATGCTGTCTCAATTGAAATTGTGAACTTGTTATTTGTTGTCTTATATGAAACAGAATAGATCTGTTCAATATCAGATTTTTCTCCGTCCACTTCCCCTCGATTGAGATTTGAAAAAACAGCACCAAGAGTAAACTGCGGATGATTACTGTATATAAAACCAATATTCCAAAAATGACGTTTATGAAAATATCCAAACCCTGATTTAATATAACGATATGAAGCTCCCACATATAAACCCCTGCCCGCACTTACGCC
>JAAERC010000807.1 GCA_024230695.1 Candidatus Zixiibacteriota bacterium | reverse complement strand
CGCCATAATCAGCATATTCATCAAAACTGCAAAAATAGGAAGGTATTTTCTTTACTACAGCCGGGCTGAAACTATTATCCTTTAACAGTTTTTTAACTAATTCACCATTTTTTTTATTTGTTTCGGAATCATAAGGCAGTTTGAGCAAAACCGCATTTTTATACCTGAAAGTTTTGAAAATGAGTTTGGCCGGAAGTATCACGGGAATATTTTTATTCAAATACTTCCCTGGTGAGAAATCCAGTTTTTTTAGAGAACCAATAATTCCTTCAATATATTCATTATTATTTTTAGAATCATATTTTAACGAATCTATACATCCTTGATCAGACAGAAAAAAACGAAGATCAAAAGAGATCGGATATTTGGTAAACTGAATCTCATCATTTTCTGTAAGCCAATTTTTATTCAATAGTTCCGGCAATTCAAAACCATTGATTGTAAGTTCATCACCAAAAGTGATAAACGAAATAAATAGTAACAAACTAATTAGATATAATAAACAGTTTCGCATACCAAAATAATACATTGTTGTTAATTCTTAGTCAACTATAAGCTTTAATGCTTTTAACTTATACATTTCCCCACATCATTCTTTTCAATATTCTATAAGTTTAATTTATCAACTAACCGGTTCTATGCAAATTTCTTACTTGAAAAACGGTAATAAAAAGATTAGATAAATGTAATATGATTATATTAGGAAGGTGAATTATGAAAAAATCACTCAAAACAAAAAAACAACTAATCAACGCTGAAGATGTTTGTCGCTTGAAAGTCCCAATATCAGCGGCTATATCACCCGATGAAAAAAAAGTTGCATATACAGTTGAGTCAGTTTCAAAGGATAAAAAAGAATATTACTCACATATATTTTTGACCAAATTAGCCAAGGAAGAAATCCGCCAGTTTACCTTTGGGAAAATCAATGATCGCGAATTAGTCTGGTCACCAGATGGCAAACAAATAGCCTTTATTTCAACCAGAAACAAAAAAACCGGGATATATATTATTCCCACAGAAGGCGGCGCAGAGCGAAAAATCATCGAAGAAGACGGCGCATTCACCGGACTGAAATGGACTCCGGATGGGCAGGAAATTGTTTACTCTTTCCGCTACAATGATTCTTTTTGGGAAAAGGATAAAAAGAAAAAGAAAGAACCTCCCCTATATCGTCATATAACTCGTTTATTCTATCGTCTTGATGGGGCGGGATTTGTTCCAAAAGACAGATTTCATATTTGGAAACTGTCGATTGAAACCAGACAAACAAAACAATTAACAAAAGGCAATTTTGACGAACGGACACCCAATATATCACCAAATGGAAAATCAATTGTATTTATTTCCAACCGGAAAGTTAATTCCGACCTTGATTATCTTTACGACGATCTTTTTATCATCCCTATTAACGGCAGCAAAATCAAAAAAATAAAAACACCACCTGGACCGATTGCATCACCAACCTTTTCGCCCGACGGTAAAAAAATTGCGTATGTCGGTCATGACAATCCAAATGATTGCTGGGGAGTTACCAATTGGCATCTCTGGACCGTTGGCGCCAGTGGTCGACCAGCCGCCAAAAACCTAACCCCAAAATTCGACCGTTTGGCTTTTGACACCACGATTGGCGATGTCGGCGGGGCATTTGAAGCGCCTCCCCTGTTCTGGTCTCCGGATGGAAAAAAGATATATTTTACCGTTACCGATACCGGCTCAACACATATTTTTTACGCCCCATCCTCAGGCGGAAGACCAACCCGGGTAACTCACAAAAAATGTCATGTCAGGTCATATCATATGAATGGCAAGCGTCGTCTGATTTCTGCTATTGTCTCAAATTTGCAGAATCCTGGAAATTTACAGCTGATGCCATCAGTTTATGAAGGTGATAGCAAAGCAAAACTTCTGGATAATCCGGCCAAAAAACTATTATCCAAAAGAGACATTCCCAAAACGCGCGAAATATGGTTTAATACGCACGACGGATTTAAACTGCAGGGCTGGCTGGTAACTCCTCCAAAATTCAACAAAAATCGAAAATACCCTGCAATTCTCGAGATTCATGGCGGACCACGTGCTCAATATGGTTTCACATTTTTCCACGAAATGCTTTACCTGGCTTCAAAAGGATACGTTGTTTTTTATACTAACCCGCGAGGTGGAACCGGACGAGGTGAGACTTTTGCAGATGCCATTACCGGCGGATGGGGAGATATCGATTATTACGATTGTATGTCAGCAGCTGATTATTTGGAAAAACTTCCTTATGTAAATAAAAACAAGATCGGTGTAACGGGAGGTTCATATGGCGGATATATGACCAACTGGATCGTCGGGCATACCAATCGCTTTAAAGCGGCGATAACCCAAAGATCGGTCGT
>JAAERC010000806.1 GCA_024230695.1 Candidatus Zixiibacteriota bacterium | reverse complement strand
TTATTTTCGTTGACACTGGGTACAATTAGACTCCTGATTGTATCACCAATCGGATAAGGTTCAATTACCCAAAGTTCCGGAGGAGGAGGTGGCGAGGCACCTCTGAAATCAGGAACATTGTCGCCGCGATAATAAACTGTATCGTGATTATAGACCCAAGTATTATTGACAAAAGTAGATTCTACGCATATTCGATACTTCCCCCTGTACCCATCACCATCGGTATCTACTCCCGGATTATCGTAGATCATCTCGGCCCAGATTGAATTAATACCAATATCATCAAAGTTAAAACTAGCATAATATTCTTCCGGGAATGAGGGATCAAATATCCGTTCATAGGCGTCACAATCTTCGTGGAAATTTTCACCCCCTATATAGGCATATGTTAATGGTAACATTTCTCCGGGGCTAATATTAAAGGGACCAAACGAAAGTAGAAAACGTGTATCGTAACCATCAGCAAAATCATATGCATTTGCGCCACGTTCCAGCCAGCCATCATATGTATTATCCTTTGCGCTAAACAATTGGTCATAATCAAATTCTTCATGACTCATGATATAGTATTTATTTCTATCACCCATTGGCGTCCCGAGAAATCCGCCAAAATCTCTAAATGGCTGTTCCTCACTTCCGGCTTTCCTTGGACCAAAATCGAGGGCGGCATTACCGTTTGATATCCACCAATTAAATGAATATTTTAACGAATCAGAAGGAGTCCTGACTACTCGCATAGCATTTATGCCATTGTAGCTTCCGGGACTAAAGGGACATCGATCCTGACTGTCATTATCATTCCGGCCATTATTATCGGCGATCCAAGCAATATTTATCGTATCGGTCCAATTACATCCAAAAGGCGAATCGATTACTTTTCTAAAGCCGCTGATGTCATCATAAAATTCATCAAAACCGCCGACTTTGCTGACATCGGCATCGACATAAAGACCCAAATACACATCTTTCAGAACTTTCCTTCCGATGTTTTTTATCGCCAAATCAAACAATATAAAATCCTCAGCATAGGAATAACTCCAAGCATAACTATTCTGTTTTATTTCAATGTTAAGTGGAATATGCGGACGACCATCAAGCGGATCAACTGCGATGTAGGCCGGGTTGGTGACCGTGTCAGTGTAATACATCAGAATATCTTCCTCGGAAATAGCATCATAATCATTGGGATTTGTTATTGACCGAAATTTAATTTCACCTCTGGGATATGGGTCGGGCCACATCTCACCAATACCAATCCATCCATCGGAACCTACCGAAACAAGTGTATCCCTCCCGACAATGGCTCCGATCCAAGTTGTACCAGTGTACAAGTATTTATTATTTCCGGGATATGGATATACTGCCGATGGAGCTAAAAGGGATGGATGTGTCGGGTCATACAGCGGTGACCAGGCAGTGCCAAAATTGCCAGTATTGATTACCGTTAATCCCAAGTTACCAACATGATGAATACCAATAGTGATGTATGGATCATTCGCACTTATCTTACGTAATTGAAAGGTATTTTCGTTTTTGATGTAAAGTTCCCGGGCATCTAAATTTAAGGATACAATAGAAAAGCAGATTATAAAAAAGAAAATAGCAATAAATATATTTTTTAAGTTTTGCATAATTAAAAATCAATATTGAAATTATTAATTTAATCCGCAAGTATTATTATTTATATTAATTTCATAACTTTATTAATTTTATTAAGTTTATTTACTGGAATAAATTAAAATACTACAATAGTACATTAACAAGATAACTATAATCCTGATTATATATTTATATTGCAGCATATTTCAACAATACCTATATTAATACTGAGCTTACAAAACTCCAACTCTCACTTTAGGAGGTACTATGAAACAGCTTCTTGGCCTTGTTCTGGCCATCATGACGCTATTGCTCATCTTCGGATGCGGTAGCAATCCCCCAACCCAACCAAATGCAAACGCCGGTGTTGATCACACGGTAGCTCTGGTCGAACGACCTCAGTTTATCGAGACTCGCCCACCGGAAGTTGTAGCATTGTTCACCGAAGACATGAGCAAGGTGCCATTAGCCATTGCTAACAAAAAACCCCCGAAACCTCCTCCGGATGATACCGGTTCGACTGGTGATCCAAATCCAAATCCGGCTCACAAGTACGTTTATATTGTTGGAATTTCCAATTATGAAGGTACAGCGAATGATTTGAATTATTGCGATGATGATGCCAGGGCAATGAAATCATGGTATCAATCGGAAGGATTTACCTGCCGGGTCGATCTTGATTTGAGCGCAACCGCTGACAATATTATTGCTGGTTTTCAATGGCTGGTTGATAACGCCTCACCTGGCGATGAAATAGCATTTTGTTATTCCGGACATGGTATGAAATCATCGGAAGGTTCAGCTTTGGTTTCGGCCGACCTTTATTATATCACCCACGGCTATGCGATGTCATATTTCAATGCCGCAAATTGTACCAAAAAATTAGTTACAATTGATGCCTGCGTAATTGGTGGTTTTCATGATGACGTTGTTTCCGGGACTTATATGGCAACTGCATCTAATCGCAAGAATTCTTATGACGCACCGGATTTACAGCAAGGCGCATGGACCTATTACTGGTTAAATGGTGTTGAGGATCAAAATCTGATATATGCTGAAGATGCCGCTCCTTATGCCGAAGCTGGTATGAAGGCATGGGCCTCACAGTATCGCTTAAGAGTGGATCCCAAACATTCTGACAGCTATTCAGGTGAAATGGATATGTAATTTATTGATAAATTTTATTCGATAAGAAAAGGCTCGCATTTGCGGGCCTTTTTATTTTTGGTATAATATTTCTAATCAGAGACGATTTTTGATTCATCCATATATATCTTGACAACTAATAGTTATCGAACTACAATGTCGGTGAATACAGATTAAATTTAATAGCGGGCAAAATATGTCAAACAATGTTCCTCCAATATATATTGTTTCCGGCGGATCGGGAGATAGCGGCGCGCAGGTTGTCGAAACGGTATTGGTTCAGTTTCCTGACTTTCAGGTTCCGATAATAAAAGCTGACTACGTTCGGCAGAAAGAAGAGATAAAAGACGTTGTTGCTCAGGCCTCAACTACTAACGGAACTATTATACATACATTGGTTGATGGTATCCTGAGAAATTTTCTTATCCAAATTGCAAAAGAGAATAATGTTGAAGCAATTGATCTAATGGGGTCATTATTTGAAAGATTAACCAAAATATTGGCCCGCAAGCCAAAAGAAGAACCGGGATTGTACCGCATTTTGCATCAGAGTTATTTTGACCGAGTTGACGCAATAGAATTTACAATGGATCATGATGATGGGAAAAACTCTCAGGATCTTCATCAAGCCGATATTGTGATAATTGGTGTTTCACGAAGCGGTAAAACTCCACTCAGTATGTACCTCGCCGTCTTGGGTTGGAAGGTTGCCAATATTCCAATTATTATTGATTCTATCCTGCCGGCTGAATTGTTTGAGATAGATCATCGTCGTGTTTTCGGATTAAACATCGATTATGAACGGTTAGAGATTCATCGTAAGGAACGGCAGGAACGGTTAAGTATGGGTCAATCGCCTTACACTGATCCAAAGATGGTTTTTGAGGAGCTTGAGACTGCCATAAAGATATTTAGGGGAAATCAATTCTCTTCTATTAAGGTCAGCGATAAGGCAATTGAATCGAGTGCCGGAGATATTATCGATAAAATAAATAGTCGTTTTGGTGATAAAGCAAAAAACAGTCGTATTAAAAAATAGTCATTACTCGGGTAGGCCAAAAATAAAAAGTCGCATTTTTTAGATTTTATTCAAAAGAAAAAAGATCAGACCATTGGAATGTCCATTCGGGCGTTTCCAGCAGTTCGTCGTCTATAATCTTGTACCACGGACTTAATTCAGTATCATTCAAATTTTGTATAACATGAATATCCTGAGCGGGAGTGAATCCTTGAGCAAACATCACATATTTGTCCGCTGAGGTAGAGTCAATTGCTACATCTACAACAATTATGACATGTCCTGGAAAGCCGCCCTTAATAAGGCAGTTTCCTATTTCAACATTATTGGTACTTTCAGCTTTTTTAAGTTCTTGTGAAAGTGAATATGAGCCGGCATACATAAATACTGTATTCAAATATTTTTGATAGTTTTCATATGATGAGTCAATTTGTGCTGTCTTGCGCCAGGTCACATCATTGCCATTAATAATAGGTCGTACGCCTGCGATCCATTTTTTATAATATGCCCGATCCCCGCTCGTAAAATTAAAAGCGATATCATCAGTCCTTTGTTGACTTAAAAGGAAATCACTTCGAAGTCTGATGGCAACATCGGCACATTGTTGAAGATCCTTGTCGCCTACATCAAGATCAATGACACGGTACAGTCCAAATTGGTAAAGTTTCCGTGTACCATTGTAAAGATTAATCCGACTTTCTGGCGACTTAATCGGTAATTTTCTTAACCAATTACCAAAACTATCAGGTTTGACTTCGATGCGAACACAATTATTGGGTGGAGAAATTTCACCAACAAACTCAGCGGTTGGATTTTGATTATCGGTCGAGCCGATTATATAATGGTGCAATCCCACAACAAGTGAAATAAGGATTAGTGCAATAACAAAGTACCTTTTCCAGCAAATTGATTTGTTAGATTTATAGTTGTTTTTTATAAATTGTGATTCTGACATAATAATATAATTTATTATATGATTTACAATTACGCAATATAAAGTCTGCATTCACAGTAAATTTAGAAATGTGAAAAATCAACCGGAATATTTTAGTTATTGGATATTGACATTCAGGCATTGTTTTTTATATTTTGTTTAAGCATACAGACAGGCAATGTTCTGACTAGGCAAGGGAATTAAAAATTTATCGAAATTATCAACATAGTTATATGCTATTGGGTTTTATAACATATGATATCTTTTACAGAGGGGGTGATAATCTACGCATAAATCATAAATAAACTGTTACTTAAGCAAATCCTAACTTAATTAGGAGAAATTATGAAGCGACTCTTTACCGCCTTTTTATTGATTTCTTTAGTTATGGCCACAATGGCATCCCCTGCCCTGGCCGACAATATCAAAAAAATCAAAAGACAAGAAGCTCCCTCATTTTTGGGGTATACTCAAGACCGCTTGATTGTTGTTATGAAACCACAAGCTGGCGATCTCAAAGCGAATTTAAATCCGCAGGCTGTTGCCACAATCGGCGATACTGAATTTGATGCGATCTCGCAAAGATTTGCTGTATCAGGAATCAAAAAGCAATTTGCAAAAGCTACGACGGGACCACTTTCCCGTTATCATAAAGTCAAATTGGAAGCCGGAACATTAGATGCGGCATATGAAGCATACAGCAATAACCCACTGGTTGAGCGCGTTGAAAAAGTTGGTATGCACACGATGTATGCCACGCCAAATGATAGTTACTTTGATCCATATCAATGGTATCACAATCAAACCAGTGATGATGATATTGATTCACCAGAAGCCTGGAATATCCAAACCGGCGCCGATGCTACTATTGTGGCGATTATGGATTCCGGAACTCGTTATTATCACCGTGATCTCGGTGGCGCCAATACCTCATCAACAAATGTTGGTGCTGCCAGAGGAAATATGTGGATCAATGACGCCGAGTTAAATGGGTCAAGCGGCGTTGATGATGACGGCAATGGATACACAGATGACTGGATTGGATACGACTTTATTGAAACCACTAGTAGCTGTTGGACCGGTGAGGATTGTAGTACACAAGATAATGATCCTCGCGATTTTAATGGACATGGAACCCATACCGCTGGTATTTTTGGCATGTTGACTAATAATAGTTACGGCATGGCCGGTGTCGCTGGTGGTTGGGGCAACGGTTCAGAACAAGAATATGGTAATGGCGTAAAAGTCATGGCCCTCAGAATGGGATTTTCATATAACTATGGTGGCACGGAATATGGCGTCGTTTATATGGATGCCGCCGCTGAGGCATTTTATTATGCCGCTGACAATGGTGCCAAGATCGCATCATGCAGTTGGGGTTCATCGAATTCCGGTGGTATAGCAGCAGCCGCTGACTACTTCATTAATAATGGTGGAATAATCTGTGTCGCCGCCGGTAATGACGGCACCCAGACAGCTGACTATCTTAATGGACGTGGTGACTGTATCTCAGTTGCGGCAACTGATGAAGATGATGCCGCCGCCAGCTTTACGACCTATGGTACCTGGGTCGATATTTCAGCTCCAGGTGTAGGCATTTATTCAACATATCATGATCATTCAGATGCTTCAGTTGATTATTGGGCCTCGATGGACGGAACCTCGATGGCAACTCCGATGGTTGCTGGTGTCTGTGCCTTGATCTGGTCACAAAATCCGAGTTGGACAAATACACAAGTTGAGACTCAGCTTTATGCCAGCGCTGAAGATATTGATTCCGAACTTTCATCAACCTATATCGGAAAAATGGGCGCAGGACGTATTAACGCTTATGACGCTGTTAATACCGGAACGCCGGATCCCCCTATTGCCGAATTCTCCGGTACGCCAACTTCCGGTGAAGAACCGTTGACGGTAAGCTTTTCCGATCTGTCAACCGGCAGTATTACCAATTGGAGTTGGACCTTTGGTGATGGCGGCAGTTCAATCTCACAGAACCCGACGCATCAGTACACATCGGCTGGAACCTATAATGTTACATTGACCGTAACCGGTCCGGGTGGTTCTGATGGTGAAACTAAGAATAGTTATATCACCGTTAATCCATGTGTCAATCCTACCGCAGGATTTGTAGGTTCTCCGACAAGTGGCGATTATAATCTAAATGTGAATTTTACCAATCAATCAAGCGGTGCAACATCGTATTCATGGAACTTTGGCGATGGCGGTAATTCAACCGCTGCCAATCCTTCTCATACTTATACTGCCGCTGGAACTTATACAGTTACATTGACCGCAACAAATTCATGTGGCAATGACCAATTAGTCAGAACTGATTATATTACTGTGACAACACCTCCATGTGATCCACCGGTAGCTGAGTTCAGTGGTTCACCTACAAATGGTGCATATAATCTGTATGTCAGTTTCACAGATTTGTCTACCAACTCCCCTACATCATGGAGTTGGACATTTGGTGATGGTGGAACTTCAACATCTCAAAATCCATCACACACTTATACCGCGGTTGGAACCTATGAGGTCAGCCTAACAGCCACCAATTCCTGCGGTTTCGATGGTGAAACCAAAACCGGATATATCACTGTCACCGAGCCAACCGGCGGTTTCTGTGATGACTTCGGAGATGGAGATATTTCCGACTGGAATATCATTTCGGGTGACTGGTCTGTCATTGGTGGACAGCTTGATGGATATATTGCCGGTGGCACTGCATTCGCAATGTCACCAGTTGGAACAGTATCTGATGCAACAATAACTGTTGACTGGACCTCACTTACCGGAGGTACCTGGACCAATGGTATCGTTGTCTTTGGTTATATTGATGCTAATAACTACCGTGTAGCAGATTTCCGTGATGGCGCCAACAAGTGGTACATCCGTGAGTTTGTTGGAGGTAGTCAATCAAATGTGGCCACATTATCAGAGACGATCAACACCAACCAGTTGTATGCTATGGAAGTTGTTATCGATGCCAGTGGACTGGTAACGGTCAAAGCTGATGGTGTGACTAAAGTATCATATAATTTTGGTAATGTTCAGTCTGGTCAGGTTGGTCTCGAAGTTAATCAGTCCCATTCGCAGTTTGATAATTTCTGCGTAGATGCTGATACTCCTCCTCCACCCGCACCAACCGCGGCATTCATGGGTACACCGACATCTGGTGTATTCCCGCTTGATGTTGATTTTACCGATCAATCAACAGATGATCCGACTAGTTGGAGTTGGAATTTTGGTGACGGTGGTAATTCCACTGCTCAGAATCCATCATACACTTACACAGCCGCCGGTACTTATACCGTTACATTGACGGCGACAAACTCATATGGTTCGGATGCTGAAGTCAAAACTAATTATATCACCGTAACAAGTCCGCCGGCTCCAACTGCCGAGTTTAGTGGAACACCGACCACCGGTGATTATCCGCTATTAGTTACATTCACTGATGAATCAACCGATTCGCCAACCGGTTGGGATTGGACCTTTGGTGATGGCGGCACTTCGACCGTTCAGAATCCATCATACACATATTCTGCCGCCGGTACATATACAGTAACGTTGACAGCAACCAATGCGTATGGTAATGATACTGAAACCAAAACCGGTTATATTGTTGTGACTGAGCCGGGGACTGGTACTTGGACAACTATTACATATGATGATTTTGAAGGTGGTTTCGGCAATTACACTGATGGTGGTGGCGATTGTGCTCTATACTCCGGCTCACGCTCACATCAGGGTTCATACTCTGCCGAAATCAGGGATAACAGCGGTGTTGCCTCATCATTCTACCATACCGGTGGTTACAATGTTAGTGGCTATACAGAGCTTGAGGTTGAATTTTGGTTCTATGCCTATAGTATGGACAACACCAAGGAAGATTTCTGGTTGCAGTACTATGATGGTTCAACCTGGCATACTGTTGAAACATGGGCCAGATCAATCGATTTTGACAACAATGTATTTTATAACAAGGTTGTTGCCATTCCAAGCGGAACATATAACTATCCATCAAACGCCCAAATTCGCTTCATGTGCGATGCGAGTGGAAACCGAGACTATGTCTATATCGATGAAGTTGAATTCCGTGGATTTAGCGGCACTAGCGCGGCAGTAAAAACTATTGCCTTGTTGCCGAGTGAATTCTCGTTGTCACAGAATTATCCGAACCCGTTTAATCCTGCGACAACATTTGAGTTCAATCTTCCGATTGCGACTCAAGTGACGCTTGACATCTTTAATCTGCTTGGACAGAAGGTTGCAACTCCTGTTGAAGGTTTCTATGAAGCAGGTTTCCATTCCGTCAGATGGGATGCAAGAAACAGCGCTTCCGGAGTTTATTTCTATAGATTAAATGCCGGAGAGTTTACTGCACAAAAGAAGATGTTATTGTTAAAATAATTAATAATACCTTTCACTCAAATAAAAGAGCCGGGAAAACCCGGCTCTTTTTATTTGTACTATTGGTAGCAAATTGTATATTAATTTTATTCGTCTTCTAGAATTTCAAAATAAACAATGTCTCTTGATTTGGAACCGAGGTGACAGTGAGACTGGCGTGGTGTTTACGCAATATTTGCCGGGACAAACTGAGACCTATGCCTGAACCTTCCTTTTTTGTTGTATAAAACGGGATAAATATTTTATCCTGAGATTCATCGGGGATACCTGAGCCGTTATCAGAAACCTTGATAAGAATATTTCCACGTCCACCCATCTCTGCGGTAAGTTTTATTATTGGTGAATCAGTTTGTTCAACGGCATGAATGGCATTAAGCAGTAGGTTTATTAATACTTGTTCGAGCATGCCGGAGTCTGCTGTTAGTTCCAGACTTGAGGGGTCAACATTTGTTTTAAAATTGATATTCTGATTTTCAAGTTGAGTTTTCATCAATTGCAAAACACTATTAAATAATTCCGAGATTGGGACCTGTTGGAAATCTGGTTTAGGAATTCGGGTGAGATTGCGATAATTTTCCATAAAATTTAGCAGACTCACGGAACGTTTCTGAATAGTTTCAAGAGCACTGCCAATATCGCTGATTGATTCGGAATTAAGCTCTGCTTTCAATTTAGTTTTTGTTTTGGATGTTTCATCAAGGAGTAAATCATTAACAGTTGAGGCCAGTGATGAAATCGGTGTGACTGAATTCATTATCTCGTGAGTGAGAACTCGTACCAACGATTGCCACGCTTCCATCTCTTTTTCGGCGAGCTCACCAGTAATGTTTTGTATTGAAACAAGTCTGTAATTTTTTTGCCTTTGTCTGAATTCTGTAGAATAAATCGCCAGCTGTATCAATTCATTATTGAGATTGATTTTCACCAAACCATTTTCGCCGCCTTTGAGTTTAATCATTGTCTCCACCATCGTGGGGCTTATTGAATTCAGATCATTGATATTATTAATATTTGATATTTGAAGAATTTTTCTGAACGCTGTATTGATCAGTTCAATTGATCCATCAGTTTGAAATGAGATTAGCCCGATTCCAATATGCTGAATGACTGTGTTCAGATAACGATATTGTTCTTCTTTTTCGGTACGGGTTTCCTGAAATTTTGCAATGACTTCGTTAAAAGCCATATTTAGCCCCTCAAAAGATTTTCCTCCGGCGTGTCTGGCAAATGTTTGCGTAAAATCAGAATATTTGATTGAGTCGAGAAACCGAGTAAGGTGACGGTTAGTTTTTTCGACAAAATGGATAAGCTCAAAAATCTGAATTATAATAATTACTCCAGTTATAACCGCAGAAACATATAATTCTGTTTTGAATATCAGATAGATAAATAATAATATCAGTGCGATCAGGGATAAAATTCTAACAATACAGTTAATTCGAAAACTCTTATAAACCATACTTCTGCATTCTTCTGTAAAGAGAAGTCCTTGTCAACCCCAGCTCATCGGCAGTATGCGATATATTGCCATCATATTTTTTGAGAACTTTTTCTATAACGGTTTTCTCTATATCCTCAAGATTATAACTATCAAATGCAAGAGAATCAGGTTTGACGACATTACCAGAAAAGAAAAAATCTTCAGGCTGTAAATTATTCGATTCACTCATGATGACGGCTCGTTCAATGGCATGCTGAAGTTCTCTGACATTTCCTGGCCATTGATATTTTTTTAATCGTTTTATTGCGGCGGCGCTGATTGATTTTAGAACCTTGTTGTATTTGCGACAGTATATTTCAAGAAAATGTTCAGCAAGCAATATTATGTCATCTGATCTTTCCCGTAGAGCCGGAAGCTTTATTTCTACGGTATTTATCCGATACATAAGATCCTGCCGAAAATCATTGGATTCGACCATCTTTATAAGTGACATATTGCTGGCACAAACTAGCCGAATATCAATTGGTTTGGCAATATTTGCCCCTAATCGAGTAACTTTACGATTTTCCAAAACAGCCAGAAGTTTGGCCTGCAATGCTATCGGCAGGTTTCCGATTTCATCGAGAAATAGTGTGCCGCCTGAAGCAACTTCAAATCTTCCGGCACGATCCTCACGGGCATCTGTAAATGAACCTTTCATATGTCCAAAAAGTTCGCTTTCAAAGATATTTTCGTTGATCGCACCCATGTCAACGGCCATAAAGATCTCATCGGCACGATTTGAGTTTCGGTGTAAGGCGCGGGCCACCAATTCTTTGCCGGTTCCGTTTTCGCCGAGAATCAAAACGTTGGCATCGGTAAGCGCCACTTTTTTTATAGTCTCAAACACTTTTTTTATTGGTTCACAATCGCCGATAAAATCATGGAAAGCGTAATCTAAATCTGCTGAAAGCTGTTTTTGCCGTGATTTTAAACTATCAACCTCAAGACGTGACTTATGAAGATTAATCGCCGCTGACACGGTTGCCAGAAGTTTTTCATTTTGCCAGGGTTTTAAGACAAAATCTGTGGCCCCGGCCTTAATCGCCTTAACCGCCATTTCGGCATCGCCATATGCGGTGATCAAGACTACAACGGCAGATGGATCGAGCTTTTGA
>JAAERC010000805.1 GCA_024230695.1 Candidatus Zixiibacteriota bacterium | reverse complement strand
TGGTTCTGCTCCTGATTTATATAAAAAATTAATCAGAAATACTATATCCAGAATATCAATCTCTGTATCACCATTAATATTTGCCGATTCCGGGATAGCCGGTGCCGGACCACTTTTGTATTTATAATTAATCAGAAAAACAATATCAAGAATATCAACCACGCCATTATCAGTGGCATCGCCGCATTCAAAAGACAATCCGGGAATGATTGCTATACTGGGAATGTATGGCGTTGTCGGAAAAGGTGAAGCAATAATAAATTCGTTTGGCCCATACGATGTTGAATTTATATTTATTAATTGTTCTTCTGTCGATGAATTAATACTAAACCAGGCTGAAGCGATTCGGGCGGGGTTAGTTAGCGGAGCGGTTTCACCGATGTTGGCGATTCCTATAACTGCCTTGGGTTCTGTAGCATCAACCTTTCCATATTTATGCAAATAAAGAGAATAAGCAGAGCCTGCAAATGTAATAGAATCGCAAACAACTGGAGAAGTGGCGCATGAATACTCAAATGGAATAGATATTGATTTTGCCGATGATAGAGAATTTATCCAGAAATCGACCCGGTATTTATCGCGTTCCGGTTGCACTGTACTGTTTCGTATTTCAATAACATTTTCTGGTGCTGATGGAATCATCCCCGTAAACGGCGGACATTTTGGATATACGGCCATATGAGCGACATATTCATATAAATAAAAGGCGTCATTAATATTAGTCCCGTCGAATTGATCCATATCGCCTGCCTCTACTGGACACATATTCAAACCATCATCAAAGAGATAATCAATAATATCTGTTACATCGTCCATATCCATTAGTCCGCTATTGTTTGCATCACCACAAACGCCAACAATACCAATACTATATTCCATCGTGTCGGCGAATACTGATTCATCATTTGGAGGTAGCTTTCGACACATATCTTCTGCCACTATGGTAAAATTGAATAACCCTGATTCAGTTGGCTGTCCGGCGATTCTGCCTTCAGTTTCGTAAAGCGTTAAACCATTTGGCAGTTGGCCTGATATAATGTTCCAGTAATATGGCGGCGCGCTGCCACCGTCGGCATCAAAATAAAATGAATAATTTCTATTCCTTAGACAGTGGGGCAACTTCGCCTCCTGTAATTCAACAGGTCGGCGATCTCTTGGTTTAAGGGTTGGATCACCAAAAAGTGTCATTCCGTATAGAAGAGCCACTTCATAGTCATCATAGCCACCCGCTGAAAAGTAAGAATATTCATTCATAAAAGCTTCGCCAATTGTAGCTCCATCGGCCATTGAGTTATAAAACGTATAATAATCTAAAACGCTTGTTATTTTTGCACTTCCAATTGAAACCAAGCTGTAAGAATCTGTGAAGATATACCATCCGGCCAAATACTCCGACATTGTATAGCGACCTGTTAAGCAGGT
>JAAERC010000804.1 GCA_024230695.1 Candidatus Zixiibacteriota bacterium | reverse complement strand
TCATCCAAAGTCACTCTTGGTGCCGGATATGGTACTGACAATCCTAAGGATGCTGACATTAGTGCCGGTAGTATTACAAATAACACCAGTTATTTCTTCAATATCAAATATTCGCCGGTAAAGGCGTTTACTATGGGTATTGAAGCTTCACAGTGGGAAACCGAATATCAGGATACCGATACTTATAAAAGCTTCAGGGTTCAGACATCATTTATTCTGGGTTTCTAAGAGCTGAAATTAGTAATTAGTGATGGAGAAAAAGATGAAGAAATTATCTTATATAATGTTGTTTATCTTCTGCATAGCAATGGTCAATGTTGCCGTAGCAACTGTTAAGGTAGGATTAAATTATCCTAAGACCGGACCATATTCTATTCAGGGTTTGGATCAATTTCGTGCCGCGACTTTGGCCGCTGAAGAAATTAATGCCGCAGGCGGTATTAATGGCGAACAGATTGAACTTGTTTGGCGTGATTCCAAATCTAATGTTGACGCAACAAAAGTCAACGTTGCAGAATTGATAGACAAGGAAAAATGTCAAATGGTTTTTGGTGGTTCATCAAGTGCCGTAGCAATTGCCGGTGGTGAAATATGTAAAGAAAAAAGAGTTCCATTTTTCGGGACTTTGACATATTCAACTTCCACCACAGGAAAAAAAGCGCATCGCTTTATGTTTCGCGAGTGCTACAATGCCTGGATGGCGGCTAAATCAATTGGTGATTACTTGAAAACCAATTTCCCCGGCAAAAAATATATGTATATCACAGCTGATTATACATGGGGTTGGACAACTGAATCATCGGTCAGAAAATTTACCGGGACCGAAGATGTAAATAGTCACAAGGGTGTTCTCACTCCAATGGGAACCACCGATTTTAAGAAGCAATTATCAATGGCAAAAATGGTCAAGCCGGATGTATTGGTTCTCGTTCTGTTTGGTAAGGATATGGCAAATGGTATTCGACAGGCAACAGCAATGGGCTTGAAGAACGATATGCAGATCGTTGTGCCTAATCTGACTCTTGGTATGGCCGAATCGGCAGGCCCAAAAGTTATGGAAGGTGTCATCGGTTCGTTGCCCTGGTGTTGGCAGATTCCATATAAGTATGGATATAACAGCGGGAAACAATTTGTTGAAAATTTCACTTCCAAATATGATCGTTATCCGAGCACTTCCGGTGCCTCAGCATATACCATTATGTATGAGTATAAAGATGCCGTTGAGCGCGCTGGTTCCTTTGAATCTATCAAAGTAATCGCCGCTCTTGAGGGACATAGTTATACAGCATTAAAAGATAAACAGACCTGGCGCACTTGGGATCATCAATCTGTCCAGTCTGTTTTTGCTGTTAAGTGTAAACCACAGTCTGAAGTGGTAAAAGATAAGTATAAACTTGATTACTTCGAAATAATCAGCAGGCTTCCTG
>JAAERC010000803.1 GCA_024230695.1 Candidatus Zixiibacteriota bacterium | reverse complement strand
GGAGTAAAATATGAATGATAAAGAATGGGATATTTATCTATCCGGTGAGGTGCATTCAGATTGGCGCGAAAAAATAGAAAAGGCGGCGTATAAAGAAAACCTTCCGGTGCAATTCTTTTCGCCCATCACCGATCATGAAGCCAGCGATAACTGTGGCGATATAATTCTTGGTGTCGAAAAAGATAAATTCTGGAAAGATCATAAGGCCGCCAAAATAAACGCGATCCGCACCCGGACATTGATTGATGAAGCTGATATTGTTATTGTTCGTTTTGGCGATAAGTACAAACAATGGAATGCCGCTTTTGATGCTGGCTTTGCCGCCGCGTCGGGAACACCATTGATTGTGATGCATCATCCCGATGATACACATGCCTTAAAAGAAGTTGATGCCACAGCTTTGGCTGTCGCCGAAACTGTCGAGCAGGTAATAGAGATTTTGAAGCATGTGACAATGCAAAAATAGACGGAGTTATTTTTTATTTTCCGGTTTATTTTCTTTATTTAAATAAAATCCACATTTTTCAAATTCGACCAGAAGATCACGCGGAGACCCAAACCATTGGCCCCATTTACGGCTCATATGTTCGGTCCAACTATAGTTTGAATAGTCAAAGGTCTCTTCTTTTTCTACTTCAATTGGAATTTTAGCGTTCATACTTTTGTAATAATTCTGTGAACGATATCCTTCGTCCATG
>JAAERC010000802.1 GCA_024230695.1 Candidatus Zixiibacteriota bacterium | reverse complement strand
GGTTCTATTAAAAACAGATATTATCGAATAAAATACTTGCTTGAGAAACATCTGATTCCATATCTTTAATTAATACCGTAATTAAATATGGAATAGGTCCGTGTAATAAGTATAAAAGTAAATATGTTTTTAGATAAATGAATGATCAGGAAAAAATTGCATCACGGATTCAGGAAATAACCGGATGGAAATATGCTCCCCGAGTTGAAATTGTAACTGATACAACCGAATGGGACAGAATAATTCGGGGAAATGTTTTTCGTTTAAATAATCAGGATTTTGTTGTGGCTGGTAACGAATACGAAAGACGATTTGGTATCAGCGATCAACCAAAACATTGGGTATTTGATGTGTATGATCTGGAAACCGGGGAACAGAAAATTATCAAAACGGTGTTTCATGAAGAATTTAATGTTCATATCGGTCTGTTTAAGATCCACTGTTTTCGAAGTCCCGAAAAGGAAGGTGATGTTCTCGATCTGGTCCGTGATGATTTACGTTTTATGCAGGGTTATACCACTTTGGATGACAAAAAAAACAAAGTCCGGGTGATTGATTATATAAAAGGTGAATCATTTTTTAATTATGTGGTTGGAATAAAAAAGGATCATCGGCAATATTTCGAGCAGGATCTGCCGAGAATATTATGGAATCTGATCGATTGTATCGAAGCTATTCAATTTTTACATCATCATAAGACCTGTCATGGTGATATCCGCAACGATCATATATTGATCGACGCTGAAACCGGAAAGTATCGTTGGATAGATTTTGACCTGAATCAGTATGTATCGGATTTTGATATTTGGAGTATCGGCAATATTATAAATTATGCTGTCGGTAAAGGAATAACTAATTTTAAAAAAATCTTACGAGACGGTGAGATATCGGAAAAAGTAAAAGAAAGTCTAGTGGCGAATGATTCCTCGGCTTTTTATGAATACCGAATTATGAATTTAAAAAAGCTGTATCCTTATATCCCGCCAAAACTAAATGATATACTGATGCACTTTACAATTAAACCTAAGGCGTTCTATGAGTCAATCGATCAGTTTCTTGGAGATTATTGCGAGATGCTCAGGGATGAATTTCCTCATGGTAAACCAATAGAAAATTAGAAGCATGTTTTTGATATATATAAGACAAATAGCGGGAGTTAAGAAATGAGAACAGTAATAATTGGCGGTGGTAAAGGATGCCGGGCAATTATTGATCTGGCGCATGGTTCATTTCTGACCGAATTAACTCTTGATATAATCTGTGTTGTTGATTTTGATCCCAATGCTGAGGGTGTGATTTACGCGCGAAAAAAAGGTATCAAGACCAGCACTGATATGTATGAGACAGTTTTAAAAACTGTTGATATAGAATTAATAATCGAGCTGACCGGCGACGATTCAGTTCTCAAAGAAATTCAGGGAATGATGAAACGCGGGACAAAATTGATCGATCATACTTTTGCGCATATTTTCTGGGATCTGGTAAATGCCCGGGAAGATCGACAAGAGCGCCTTCTGGAAATCGCGGCAATTGAGCGGCGCTTTAAAAGCTTTATTGACTCGGCCGATGACTGGATCTCAATAAAAGATAACAAAGGCAAATATGTTATTGTAAATCCGGTGGTTGCTAATGCGTTTCATCATAAGGTTGATGATTTTATTGGGAAAACAGTTGAGGAGATCCTGCCGGCTGATCTCGCAAAAGTGATAAAGATGCATGACAAACAGGTTACCGAAACCAAAAGACATCTCTCCTGGGATGAAATTGTTCTCATTGATGGTGT
>JAAERC010000801.1 GCA_024230695.1 Candidatus Zixiibacteriota bacterium | reverse complement strand
GCAATATAAAAATTTGATTTTTGACTATTTGGAAGAGAGTTTTTTTTGGTGATTAAATGATTGATTTGTTGTGTATTTCTGCGTATTTTAATAATCTCGAATTGAGATTAATTTTTCAATTCAATCTGAGGTTTTTTGTATGGCAAATAATAATAATGATGATGATCGGACCGAATCGTTTGTGGCGTTGACCCAAGGAACCAAAATCGGGCATTATACGATTGTCGAAAAAATCGGTGCCGGCGGGATGGGCGAGGTTTTTCTGGCCGATGATACCGAATTAAAACGTCAGGTAGCCCTGAAATTTCTGCCATATCATTTTGTTTCAGATGAAACCGCCAAAGCAAGGTTTAAACGTGAAGCTCAGGCGACGGCCAAACTGAATCATCCTAATATTGTTACCATTTATGAAGTTTCGGAATATTTGAATCGTCCGTTTTTTGCAATGGAATGCTGTGACGGCAAACCTCTGCGGGATATAATCAGGGAAATAGAGTTAAGTATAGATGACAGTATCAAACTGGTTATTCAACTCTGCGAGGGTCTGGACAAGGCTCATTCGGCCGGGATTGTGCATCGGGATATTAAGCCATCGAATATTGTAATAGGTTCTGACGAACG
>JAAERC010000800.1 GCA_024230695.1 Candidatus Zixiibacteriota bacterium | reverse complement strand
TTTATCCAATAATCTAAAAATAATTGATAATATGAATGGTATTGAACTCTTTAAGATCGACACCAGACATGTTTATTATACTTTTACGATCAATACTAATTATTCAGATTCAATACAGATGGGTGATATAATCATTGGAACCGCTTTTGGTGGTTATATCAGGCGGGTTACCGGATTAACAATATATCCACAAGAACTGATGCTGAAAACCGAATATGCAACACTTGCCGATGCCATTGTCAACGGTGGTATTGATACGGTAGTACATCTTACCACTGGAACCGGATCAAAAAAGAACAGAGCAATCTTTGAACTTATTTCCTCATCTAAAGGTGTCTCTATATCCGAACAAGGAATAGATCTGTCGGGCTTATCCCTCTACTCGGGGAATGCTGAGGGAGTTAGCGTTGATGTGGATATCTTAGACGGTTTTATCTCATTTGATCCTACTTTGGAGTATGGATTTGCCATGAATTCAAATGGATTAAATCAATTTCATACATTTATTAGCGGAGACCTGATATATGATTATAATATGGAAATATCGAGCAACGGAAAATTCGGGATGACCGGATTGAACACTATTGCTGAGTTTCAATATAATTCTATTCAGATGTTTGGTACTCTCCCAATATTGGAAGTCATCAATTTAAAATTTGATATTGGTTTC